>NZ_JAKRGC010000123.1 GCF_022347745.1 Streptomyces sp. OfavH-34-F | reverse complement strand
CTGCACTGGGCGCGCCGGTCCCCCGCCGCCTTCCCGGACGGCCGGCTGTTCGCGGATCTGCGGGGCTTCGGGGACGCCGCCGAGCCGACCCCGCTGGAGGTGCTGCGGGAGTTCCTGCTCGCGCTGGGGGTGGCGCCCCGCCGGGTGCCGGAGTCCGCGGCCGGCGCGGCCGCCCTGTTCCGGTCGCTGACCGACCGGCTCAGCCTGCTCGTCGTGCTCGACAACGCCCGCGACTCCGCGCAGGTCAGGCCGCTGCTGCCGGGCGGGGCGGACTGCGTCACGCTGGTGACCAGCCGGCGTCGACTGGAAGGGCTCATCGCCTCGGACGCCGCCGTCCCCGTCCCGCTGGACGTGCTGGAGCCGCCGGACGGCACCGCGCTGCTCGCCGGGGTCCTCGGCGAGGAACGGGTTCTGGCCGAACCGGTGGCGGCAGGGCGGCTCGCCGAGCTGTGCGGCGGACTGCCCCTCGCCCTGCGGGTGACGGCGGCCCGGCTGGCCGGCCGGCCGCAGTGGACGCTGGCCGCCATGGCCGACGAGCTCGCGGACGAGCGGAGCCGGCTGTCGTACCTGGACGTGGAGGACACCGGCGTCTCCGCCGCGCTCCGGCTCACCGTGCAGCAGCTCCCGGCGGACGCCGTGCACCACCTCAGCCGGCTCGGCCACCACCCGGGCAGCCACTTCGACCCGTACACCGCCGCCGCGCTCGCCGGCAGCGACCCGGTCACCGCCGGGGCCGCGCTGGAACGGCTCGCCGCCGCCCATCTGGTCACGGAGGCCGGCCCCGGCCGCTGGATACTGCACGACCTCGTCCGGCTGTACGCGCGCGGGCTCGACCCGGAGGCCGGTCCGTACGCGCTCCAGGGGGTGCTGGACCACTACATCGCCACCGCGCTCGCCGCCGCCGACACGGCCGAACCGGGCGGCGAGCCCTGCTTCGTGCTGCCCGACGACTACCGCGCCCCGGCCGCGATCCGGGACTTCACCGACCGGCCGGCGGCCATGCGCTGGCTGGCCGCCGAGCGCGAGGACCTGGCGCTGGCCGCCTCGGCCGCCCGGGCCGCCGGGCTCGACGACCGGGCGTGGCGGATCATCCTGCTCCAGTGGCCGCACATGGTGTGGCGGGTCCGGGACGGCTGGACGCCGATGCTGGAGCTGGCTCTCGCGGCGGCCCTCGCGCTCAAGGACCCGTACGCCGAATCGCGGGTCCGCAATCTGCTCGGCTGGGTGCTGACGGAGGAGGGCAGGACCGGTGAGGCCGTCGCCATGCTCGATCCGTCACCCGGTCTCGCCCGGCAGTGCGGGGACCGGCTCGGCGAGGCGACCGCGCTGGTCAACCTGGCGATCGTGCAGGCCGAGCAGGGGGACCTCGAACTGGCGATGGAGGGCTGCGAGCGGGCCCTGGAGCTGGCCCGGGAGGAGCCCGACGCCCACACGGAGATGCTCGCCCTCCAGCACCTGGCCCGGATGCAGCTCACGGCGGGCCGCCCGCAGGACGCCCTGGACTCCGCCCGGTCCGCGTTCGACCTGGGCCCCGAGGAGGAGGAAGCCGCCCGCCGGGTGCTGCTGCTGTCCGTCAGCGGGGAGGCGCACCTCGCCCTCGGCGCGGAGGAGGAGGGCATCCGCCTCCTGGACGAGGCCGCGGCGGAGGCGGAGCGCACGGGCTACGACGAGGGCGCGGTCCGGGCCCTGGAGGCGCTGCTGCGCGTCACGGCGAGCCCGGACTACGTGCGGCGCCGCGACGAGGCGGCGCGCCGTCTGTCAGCCGACGCCTGACCCCTCCTCGTCCATGCCGGCCAGCACCAGCGGCAGCCGGGCGGCCCCGCCGGGCGTGACGCGGACCGGGACGCCCCAGTCCTGCTGGTGGACGTGGCAGGCCGGGTACTCGTTCGCCGGGTCGTCGTCGCAGGACGCGGCCATCGCGGAGACGTGGAGAACGCCCTCGGTGACGCCGTCCGCGAGGACGAGGTCGCGGAAGAGGTCGGTGCCGGCACCGTCGCCCGCGGCCAGCAGTTCCGGCGGGGTGGAGGAGACCAGCAGCCGGGTCGAGGGTCCGTACCGGGTGTCCAGCTTCTGCCCGGCGGGCGCCTGGAAGACGATGTCGAGCCGGAGCGCGCCGGGCGCGACCTCGGTGGCCGCCCGCTGGGTGCGGTGGGCCTGCTCGGCGACGCGTACCGCCTCCTCGGGCAGCCGCAGCCGGGTCAGCCGGTGCCGGGCGGACTCCACGACGACGAGATCGCCGTCCACCAGGACCGCCCCGCTGGGCTCCCGCAGGTCCGTGGCGAGGGTGGTCACCTCCCCGGTCGCCGGGTCGTAGCGGCGCAGGGCGTGGTTGTAGGTGTCGCAGACGGCGACGGAGCCGTCCGGCAGGGCGGTGACGCCCAGCGGGTGCTGGAGGAGGGCCTGTCCGGCGTCCCCGTCCCGGTGGCCGAAGTCGAAGAGGCCGGTGCCCACGGCGGTTTGCACGGCGCCCTCGCGGTCGACCCAGCGCACGGCGGACGTCTCCGAGTCCGCGACCCACAGCCGGTCCTCGGTCGCCGCCAGCCCGGACGGCTGGGCGAACCACGCCTCCGCGCCGGGCCCGTCGACCAGGCCCTCGTTGGTGGTCCCGGCCGCGACGCGGACGGTGCCGTCCTCGGGGTCGTAGGTCCACAGCTGGTGGACACCGGCCATGGCGATCCAGAGCCGGCCGTCGAACCAGGCGACGTCCCACGGCGAGGAGAGGTCGGTCTCGCGGGCCGGGCCGCTGGTGGCCGCCCCCTGCCACCACTGGCGGCCGGTGCCGGCGAGGGTGGTCGTCACGCCGGTCGTGAGGTCGAGTGCGCGCAGGGCGTGGTTGACCGTGTCGGCGACCGCGATCCGCCCGTCGGGCAGCAGGGCGAGGCCCTGGGGTTCGCTGAAGCGGACCTGCTCCGGCCCGCCGTCGGCGAAGCCGCGTTCGCCCGTCCCGAAGGACCGGCGCACGGTCTCGCCGTCCGGGTCCAGCTCGACCAGCCGGTGGCGGGTCGTGTCGGAGACGAGGAAGCCGCCGTCCGCGAGGAGCAGCGCCTTGCCGGGGAACCGCAGATGCGTGGCGACCGGCTCCGGTGCCACGTACGGCCCGTCCCCGCGGCGCAGGGTGCCCTTCGCGCCGTGCTCCGCCTCCAGCTCCTCGACCAGCTTCTCCAGGGCGTGGGCGTGCCCCTCGCCGGCGTGCTGGGCGACGACATAGCCCTCGGGGTCGATGACGACGAGGGTGGGCCAGGCGCGTACGGCGTACTGCTTCCAGGTCGCCAGCTCGGGGTCGTCGAGCACCGGGTGGTGGACCTCGTACCGCTCCACCGCGTCCACCACGGCCTGGTGCTCGGCCTCGTGGACGAACTTCGGCGAGTGCACGCCGATGATCACGACGGTGTCGCGGTGCTTCTCCTCCAGCTCCCGCAGCTCGTCGAGAACATGCAGGCAGTTCACACAGCAGAAGGTCCAGAAATCCAGGATGACGATGCGTCCCCGCAGGTCGGCGAGGGTGTACTGCTGGTCGCCTGTATTGAGCCAGCCGCCCTTGCCGATGAGTTCGGGGGCCCTGACGCGCGCACGTGTTGCCATGGCACCAGTCAACATCACCGTGGCCTCCCCGCATTCCGCCGGTGGGTCGGGGAACCTGGATGCCATGAGACTTCTTGTGCGCGAACGCCTCCTCGGCATCGGTGACGACTACTGGATCGAGGACGCGGACGGCCGCAAGGTCTTCCTGGTCGACGGCAAGGCCATGCGGGTGCGCGACACCTTCGAGCTGAAGGACGTACAGGGCCGCGTCGTCGTCGAGATCCGCCAGAAGCTCCTCAGCCTGCGCGACACGATGCTGATCGCACGCGACGGCGAGCAGTTGGCCACGATCAAGCGCAAGCGGCTGTCCCTGCTCCGCAACCACTACCGCGTGACGCTGGTGGACGGCACCGAGCTGGACGTCAGCGGCAAGATCCTGGACCGCGAGTTCGCCGTGGAGTACGACGGCGAGCTGCTGGCCCAGGTCTCCCGCCGCTGGCTCACCGTCCGCGACACCTACGGCATCGACATCGTCCGGGAGGACGCAGACGCGGCGCTGCTGATCGCGGTGGCGGTCTGCGTGATCGTCCTCGCGGACAAGGAGCGCGAGGACTGACCGCACGGCGTACGCCGAACGGCCCGTGTTTCACGTGAAACGCAGGACCTAGCCGGTCGGCCCCAGGCGCCGGTCCTTGAGCGCGGGGAACTGCTCCCGGGTGGTGGCGACCTTGGCCGCGTCGAACTCCACGGTCAGCACCTCCTCGCCCGCCCCCGCCTCCGCGAGCACCTCGCCCCAGGGGTCCACGACCAGGGAGTGCCCGGCCTGCGGGACCTCCGCGTGGGTGCCGGCGCAGCCGACGGCCAGGACGTACGCCTGGTTCTCGACGGCACGGGCCTGCGCGAGCAGGGTCCAGTGGGCGCGGCGGCGCTCCGGCCAGCCGGCGGCGACGACCAGCGTTTCGGCCCCGGCGTCGATCAGACCCCGGAACAGCTCGGGGAAGCGCAGGTCGTAGCAGGTGGCCAGGCCGAGCGTGGTCGTCGGCAGGGCGACGGTCACCAGTTCCGCGCCGGCGCCCATCATCACGGCCTCGCCCCGGTCGAAGCCGAAGCGGTGGATCTTGCGGTAGGCGGCGACCCGTTCGCCCTCGGGGGAGAAGACGAGCGCGGTGTTGTAGAGGGTGCCGTCGTCCGCCCGCTCCACGATGGAGCCCGCGTGCAGCCAGACCCCGGCCTCGGCGGCGGCCTCCGCCATCACCTGGTGCGTCGGCCCGGTCAGGGGTTCCGCCTCGTCCTCGAACGCCGTGTAGGAGAAGGCGCCGACCGGCCACAGTTCCGGGAGCACCACGAGGTCCGCGCCCCGCTGCCCGACGACCAGTGAGGCGGCGCGCCGCCTGCGGGAATCGACGGATTCGTCCGGGTCTACTGCGATCTGGATGAGGGAGGCGCGCACACTACCACCGTCCTGGCATTCGAGCCGTCGATACGGCCTACGATCGTCACACGAAAGCACTGCCGGGGTGCCTGCTCGCAGCGTAACTTAGCCATCGAACCCAATCGCCGCCCGCAGCCCGCAGCCCGACCGCCCGCGCCCAGTTGCCCATGCACCGCAGAACCGCACGAGGGGTCACGTGACCGTCCATCCCAGCCTTCAGACCTACGCCGACGCCTGGACCCACTCCATCGAGTCGATAGCCGAGCTGGTGGGCCCGCTCACCGAGGGCGAGTGGAACGGCCGCACGCCCTGCCCCAACTGGTCCGTGCGCGACATCGTCTCGCACATCATCGGCATGGAGTGCGAGCAGCTCGGCGACCCGCGTCCGATCCACACCCTGCCGCGCGACCTCTTCCATGTGCAGAGCGACTTCGCCCGCTACATGGAGATGCAGGTGGACGTCCGGCGCCACCACACCGCGCCGGAGATGACCTCCGAGCTGGAGTACACGATCATTCGCCGGGCCCGGCAGCTGCGCAACGAGACGCGTGACCCGGAGACCATGGTGCGGGCCCCGCTGGGGACGGAGCAGACCCTCGAAACGGCGCTGCGGATGCGCGCGTTCGACGTCTGGGTGCACGAGCAGGACCTGCGGACGGCCCTGGGCCGCCCCGGCAACCTGGACTCCCCCGGTGCCCTGGTCGCCCGCGACGTGCTGCTGCTCGGGCTGCCGAAGGTGGTGGCCAAGAGCGCCGGGGCACCGGCCAACTCGGCGGTCGTGCTGGACGTGCACGGGGAGCTGGAGTTCCTGCGGACGGTACGGGTGGACGCCGAGGGACGCGGTTCGCTGGATGTCGCCCCCTCGCTCGGGCCGGTCGCCACGCTGGCCATGGACTGGGAGACGTACGTCCGGCTGGCCTGCGGCCGGGTACGGCCCGCCGCCGTCGCGGACCGGATCAAGACCGAGGGCGACCAGGAGCTGGCCGACGCGATCCTCCAGCACTTCGCCGTCACCCCGTAACCCGGACACGGCCCCGGCACCAGCGGCGCCCGCCCCCACGAGGGGGACGGGCGCGCCGCCGTTTCCGGGCCGTACCGGTCTCACACGGGGACGTGCACCGCCTCCACGCGGCTGATCACGTGGGTCTCGCGCTCGCGGCGGGCGGCCTTCCGCCGCAGCCGCAGGATCTGCGTGACGCCCAGGGCCTCCAGGACGAAGACGGAGGAGAACGCCACCCGGTAGTCGTCACCGGTCGCGTCCAGCAGCACGCCCACGGCCAGCAGCGTGGTCATCGAGGCGATGAAGCCGCCCATGTTGACGATGCCGGACGCGGTGCCCTGGCGCTCCGGCGGGTTGGCCGGCCGGGAGAAGTCGAAGCCGATCATCGAGGCCGGTCCGCAGGCCCCGAGGACCGTGCACAGGACGATCAGCAGCCACATCGGCGCGTGGGCGCCGGGGTGGAGGATCGTCGCCGCCCACAGCGCGGCCGTGGTGCCGACCGTGCCCAGGGCCAGCGGGACGCGCGCCGCGTGGTGGCGGGCGATGACCTGCCCGTAGACGAGGCCGAGCGCCATGTTGGACAGCACCACGAGCGTCAGCAGCTCACCGGCGGTCCCCCGGTCCAGGCCCTGGTCCTCGACCAGGAACGGCATGCCCCACAGCAGCAGGAACACCATGGCCGGGAACTGCGTCGTGAAGTGCACCCACATGCCGAGCCGGGTGCCGGGCTCCCGCCAGGCGGCCGCGATCTGCTTGCGTACGAACGCCCAGCCCGCGTGCCGCACGGGCGGCGGCTCGTACCCCTCGGGGTGGTCCTTCAGGAAGAGCAGGAGCAGCACCAGGACCACGACCCCGGCCAGCGAGCTGCCGACGAAGGTGGCGGTCCAGCCGAAGTCGTGCAGGGCGCGGGCGATGACCAGCGTCGAGACGAGGTTGCCCGCCATCCCGAACAGGGCCGCGACCTGGCCGATCAGCGGTCCGCGCCGGGCCGGGAACCAGCGCGATCCCAGCCGCAGCACGCTGATGAACGTCATCGCGTCGCCGCAGCCCAGCAGCGCGCGCGAGGCGAGCGCCGTGCCGTACGAGGGGGAGAGCGCGAAGCCGAGCTGGCCGAGGGTGAACAGGACGGCCCCGAGGGTGAGGACCCGCTTGGTGCCGAGCCGGTCGACCATCAGGCCGACGGGTATCTGCATGCCCGCGTAGACGAGCAGCTGGAGGATGGAGAAGGTGGAGAGCGCCGAGGCGTTGACGCCGAACCGGTCGGCGGCGTCGAGCCCGGCGACGCCGAGGCTCGTGCGGAAGATGATGGCGACGAAGTAGACGGCGACGCCGATGCCCCAGACCCAGGCGGCGCGCCGGCCGCCCGGCGGGTCACCGGGCAGGGGCAGCGTGGGCGCGGCGGCGGAACTCAACGGTCCTCACCGCCCATGACCAGCGCCTTGACCCGGCCGACGTGGCGGCGCACGACCCGGGCCGCGTCCTCGGCGTCACCGGCCCGGATCGCCTCCAGCAGCTCGGCGTGCTCCGCGATGTTGGCGGCGATCCGGTCCGGGTGGGCCTCCATGACGGCGACGCCCATCCGCAGCTGGCGGTCGCGCAGCTGGTCGTAGAGGCGGGACAGGATCTGGTTGCCCGCGTGCCGGACGATCTCGGCGTGGAAGCAGCGGTCCTTCACGGAGACGGTGGCCAGGTCACCGGCCTCGGAGTGGCGTCGCTGCTCCTCCAGGAGTGCTTCGAGGCGGGCGACGAGCTGCGGGGGCGCGGGCACGGCCTTGCGCGCCGCGAACTCCTCGACCAGCAGCCGGGTCTCCACCACGTCCGCGATCTCCTGGGCGGAGACGGCGAGCACCAGGGCACCCTTCTTCGGATAGAGCTTGATCAGCCCCTCGACCTCCAGGCGCAGCAGCGCCTCGCGCACCGGTGTCCGCGACACCCCCACCGCCTCGGCGAGGCCGCCTTCGGTCAGCAGCGTGCCGCCCTCGTAGCGGCGGGCCAGCACGGCGTCCTTGACGTGCGCGTAGACGCGCTCGGCGGCCGGCGGACGCTTGGCGGGCGGGGTGGCGGGGCCGGAGGGGGCCGGGGGCGCGGGGTGTGCGGCGGGGGCGGGGGCAGGCATGCACACAGCATAGATACAACATGTACGCAACCGCCGCCCCGGTCCACGATGCGGGCAGCGGCCCTACCGCTCGCAGGCCAGCAGGAGCGTCGTGCCGCCGTCCTCCTCGGCGATGTCGCGGACGTGACGGAAGCCGACCTTCCGCAGGGCGGCCAGCGAGGCCGCGTTCGGCTCCGCCACCGTCGCGTACACCCGGTCGAGGTCCAGCGTCTCGAACCCGTAGGCGACGATCCTGCGGGCGAGTTCGGTGCCGAGGCCCTGACCCCACGCCTCGTGCGCGAGGGCGTAGATCAGCTCATGGCCCTCGACCTCCTTCGACGGCTTGATCTCCGCGTGGCCGATCATCCGGCCGTCCCGGCGCACGGCCCAGACGTCGAAGGCGCCCGGCTCGTACACGTGCGTGAAGACGCGCGAGAAGAGGGCGCGGCAGCTCTCCTCGGGCTCGGGGCCGTCGCCCATCCAGCGCGAGACCCGGGTGTCCATGAAGAGGGCGACGAAGTCCTCCTCGTCGGCCCGTACGTACGGTTCGAGGACCAGGCGTTCGCTGCGCAGGGAGGGGGTCATGGAGCGGGACGCTATCCCAGCTCCTACGCGGAGGGCCCGTCGTTTTCCACCAGCCGCAGCGTCGGGCGCTGCGGGGCGAAGTCGCCGATGCCCAGCGCCGCCTCGCGCCACTGCGCGGCGAGTTCGAGCAGGCGCTCGTCGTCCTGGTCGTGGGACGGCGCCGGCACGTCCGGCACGGTCCGCCACAGGATCGTCGCGGCGAACCGGACCGCGTGCAGCGCGGCCGTCGTATGCGCCTCGACCCCGTCCTCCCCCAACTGCCGCAACGCCTCCAGGCGCTCGGCGAGGGCGAGGAGCTCGCCGTATGCCCTGACGGACTCCTGCGCACGCACGACATCGTCCACGGTTACCTCCGGCCTCCGGGGCGCTCGGCGCACCTGTCGCCGAGGTACACCGGGCCGCCCGCCGGCCCCCGTGCCGACGGGGGCTCGGATGTGACGCCGATGGTAGCCCCTGGCCACGGCACGTCAGCGCCCCACGCAC
Source organism: Streptomyces sp. OfavH-34-F (assembly GCF_022347745.1). Classification (GTDB taxonomy): domain Bacteria; phylum Actinomycetota; class Actinomycetes; order Streptomycetales; family Streptomycetaceae; genus Streptomyces. The sequence continues at coordinate 8,753 of NZ_JAKRGC010000123.1, read as the reverse complement.
ACCACGGGCCGTGGGGCGGCCCCCGGATGTCGTAAAAAATCACCCCCTCGTGGACCACAACCAAGGGGGGCGGTCATTCGTCTTATCAGCGCAGCGGCACCTCATGTGGCCGCATTCCAGGGGCATTTGGAGCGTTTATCTTGAAACTCGGCATTAAGGGCATAAGGCGCGCGTCCGCGACCGCGACGGTGGCCCTCACGACGGGCGCCCTCATCGCCGGCGGCGCCCTCGCCTCCACGGCACAGGCCGCCGCGCCGAAGGCGCCGTCGATCGTCGCCAAGGGCGGCTTCGTGATGAACAACGGCACCGGCAAGACGCTGTTCACGAAGGCCGCGGACACCCGCCGCTCCACCGGTTCGACGACGAAGATCATGACCGCGCGCGTGGTGCTGGCCCAGAAGGGCCTGAACCTGGACTCCAAGGTCACGATCCAGAAGGCGTACAGCGACTACATCGTCTCCAAGGGCGCGTCCTCGGCGCGCCTGATCGTGGGCGACAAGGTCACCGTCCGTCAGCTGCTCTACGGCCTCATGCTGCCCTCGGGCTGCGACGCGGCCTACGCGCTGGCCGACAAGTTCGGCTCCGGCAAGACCCGCGCGGCGCGCGTGAAGTCGTTCATCGGCAAGATGAACAGCACCGCCAAGTCGCTGGGCCTGAAGAACACCCACTTCGACTCGTTCGACGGCATAGGCAACGGGTCCAACTACTCGACGCCGCGCGACCTGACGAAGCTCGCGAGCAGCGCGATGAAGTACTCCACGTTCCGCACGGTCGTGAAGACGAAGTCGACGAAGCAGAAGGTCACGACGAAGAACGGCGGCTACCGCTACATGTCGTGGACCAACACCAACAAGCTCCTCGGCTCGTACAGCGGTGCGATCGGCGTGAAGACGGGCTCCGGCCCGGCGGCCAAGTACTGCCTGGTCTTCGCCGCGACCCGCAACGGCAAGACCGTCATCGGCACGGTCCTGACGTCGTCGTCCGAGGCGAACCGCACGGCGGACGCGAAGAAGCTGATGGACTACGGCTTCAAGAAGTAACCGGTATCCGAGCCGTACGGGCCCCGCACACGATCGCGTGCGGGGCCCGTACGTTCCTCAGCGCGTGGCCGGGCGGTACCGGGTGCCCTCCACGCCGCCGTAGCGGTCGATCTCGACCGGCGCGAGGTACGGCTCGGTCTCCCGGTCCTTGCCCGTGACCCCGTCCAGGACGACCGGCGAGCCGCTCAGGTCCCCGTACAGGGCGCCGTGCCAGAAGCCGGTCATCCGGGGCACCGAACGCCCGGAGTGGTCCGGCAGCGTCCACTTCTGCCGGAACGTGGCGGCCTCGAACACCACGATCGCGTGGTCCGACCCCGGCTCGCGGTCCCGGGAGCAGGCGACCAGGGACCGGGCGTCGTGCAGGCACCGCCAGCCGTGGCCTTCGAGGAGCACGCGGTTCTTGCCGCCGGCCGCGTCCACGACGATCGTGTTCTCGCCGCGGTCCGCGCTCAGCAGCGCGGGCGAGGCGTTCGCGGGCTCCCGCGCGTCCGCGACGGTCCACCGCTCCTTGCCCGTCCCCGCGTCGAGGCCCAGCAGCCGGCCCTGCTGGTAGCCGGTCCGCTCGCCGCCGGCCACGACCCCGTCCGCGAGGTTCACCGCCCGGTAGTCGGCCCGCTTCCAGCGGAGGTCGCCGGAGGCGGGGTCGAGGGCGTACGTGGTGTCGGCCGCGGTCACGATCGCGGTGCCGGCGTCCACCCCGACGACCTGCGGTGCCAGGTTCTCGTCGGCGCCGATGGGGCGGGCGGCGAGCCCGGTGGAGCTGGGGTCGGCCGGGATCTCGGCCGACCAGGTCTTCTTCCCGGTGGCCGTGTCGACGGCCATGACCTCGACCACGGACCGGCTCGGCGCGGTGCCCTCGGCCGCCGTCCGCCGGTTCCAGGCGGCGTACACCGTCCTGCCGTCCGCCGCGACCAGGGGCGGCATCCGCTTGGTCCCGAAGCCGCCCCGGTCGGCCTCGTTCTCCGTATCCGCCTGCCACCGGGACCTGCCCGTACGGGTGTCGAGCGCCATGATCCCGCTCTGGCCGCCGATGTACGCCACACCGTCCACCAGCGTCACGGCGGGGCGCAGGGCCTGCCCGCTCGCCGTGCTCGGCTGCCCGGCGCCCGGCAGGTCCACCGCGTCGCCGCCGAACTGCACGGGCGGGTCGAACGAGCGGCGTCCGGGCTGCTTCCCGGCACCGTCACCCGCGCCCCCGGCACCCGCGCTCCCGGCCTCCGCGCCCCCGGTCTTCCCGGACGCCTTCGCCCCGGCCGCACCGCCGCCACCGTCCCCGCAGGCCGTCAGCGCACCGGCCGCCAATGCGACCGCGGCCGCGGCGGCGGCCCATCGGCGCACCCCGCCCTTCCCCCTCATCGTTCCCCCCACACCTCGTGCGGCCCTTCGCCGCCTTCGCGATCACAAAGACCCTAGCGCCCGGGCGCGTTGCCGGTCGCGGCGTCCCGGCAGCGGTCCGCGGAGCCGCCGGAAATCCGGTGGAACGGCGTCACGTCCGCCCGCTACGGTGCCCGCCGGGCCCGGCCTTCCCGGCGCGCCCGCTGTCTCTGCCGTCCCCGGAAAGGGCGTCCGTTGTACATCGCGTGAGACCTCCCCACTGCTGATCTGTCGCGCGTCGCACCTGTGCGCCGCGCTGCTTCCTGCTGCGGACTTCTCACCCGGAACCGGTGTACTCCTGTGCTCATCCGCTGGGCCGTCGTGCCCACCCGCCTGCCCCTCGTCCTGCGCCGCTGCCACGCCTGTGCGTCCGGCAGCTTCCGCCCGCACGGCAAGTTCCGTGTCAACGCGCACCACAAGCTGCTCGACGCCTGGCTCCTCGCACTCTGCACGGGGTGCGGGGTCACCACGAAGATCACCGTGCTGGAGCGGGCCCACGTCCGCTCGGTGCGGCCCGCACTGCTGGACCGGATGCACGCCAACGATCCGGCCCTGGCGGCCGAACTCCTCCAGGACGGCGTCCTGCTGCGCCGCAACCACATCGCCCTGGACTGGACGGGCGCCTGGCGCCTGGACACCGGCGACGCCGTCCCGCCGGAGCGGGCGGTCCTCGACGTGTCGGTGCGGTTCGGGGCGCGGATCACCGTCCGGCCGCTCCGGCTCGTCGCGGACGGCTTCGGCTTCTCCCGCGCCGAGGCGGAACGCCTGCTCGCCGAGGGGCAACTCGTCTCCCCGACGCGGCTGACCGGCCGGACGTCGAGCGACTTCGGCTTCCTGCTGAAGCGCTGAGGGGGTCGCGCGGCGGGGGCGCCCCCGCCGCGCGAAGCCCTTCAGTGCGCCGCGAGCCTTCCTACGAGGGTGATCGCGCGGAACAGCAACGCGCGCTCCTCGGGGCTCAGTTCCGCGTCGATCGCGCGGGCCAGCCAGTCGGCCCGCCGCTCCCGCTCCTCCTCCAGGAGCGCGCGCCCGGCGTCCGACAGCTCGACGAGACTCTTGCGGCCGTCCGTGGGGTGGGCACGCCGGGTGATCAGCCCCTGGTCCATGAGCAGCCCGACGGCGCGCGCCATCGACTGCGGCCGCACCCGCTGGGCGGCGGCGAGTTCGCTGGTGGTCAGGGCGCCGTTGCGGTCCAGCTCGCCGAGGACGGCCACCTGACCGAGCGGCATCTGGTCCTCAAGCTTCACGCGGCGGGTGAGCTTGCCCATCGCTGTGCGCAGCTCGGCGGCGATGGCGGCGGATTCCGGGAGGGGCATACCGAACTTTAACGCGGGGTTCCGGGGCGGAACCGCGCGGCGACACCGTACGGCCGGCCTGCCCGGCACCCCTCCCGGAAGCAACTGCACAGCAGAACTGTTCAGCACAGCTACTCAGCCAAACTGAACAGCATTGCTGTACAGTCGAGCGCAGCCGGGTTCCGCGCCACCGTCGTCGCAGCCGAACCGCGGCACGCGCCAACGGGAAGGACCACTCCCATGACCGCCATCACCTCCGTCACCGGCCGCCGCGTCCTGGACAGCAGGGGCAACCCGACCGTCGAGGTGGACGTACGCCTCGCCGACGGCTCGCTGGGCCGGGCCGCGGTCCCCTCCGGGGCGTCCACCGGAGCCCGCGAGGCCGTGGAACTGCGCGACGGCGACCCGGCCCGCTGGCACGGCAAGGGCGTCGACCGGGCCGTGCGCCACGTCGGCACCGAACTGGCCGCGGCCGTCGTCGGCCGGGAGGCGGAGGACCAGGCCGGGCTGGACGAGGCGCTCGTCGCGGCGGACGGCACGGCCACGAAGTCCCGGCTGGGCGCCAACGCGATCCTGGGCGTCTCCCTGGCTGCCGCCAAGGCCGCGGCGGCGGCCCACCGCCTGCCGCTGTACCGGTACCTGGGCGGGTCGGACGCCCGGCTGCTGCCCGTCCCGATGATGAACATCGTCAACGGGGGCGCGCACGCGGACAATCCGCTGGACTTCCAGGAGTTCATGATCGCCCCCATCGGCGCGCCCACCTTCGCCGAGGCCGTCCGGATGGGCTCGGAGGTCTTCCACACCCTGCGCCGCGACCTGCTCGCCGCCGGCCACTCCACGGGCGTGGGCGACGAGGGCGGCTTCGCACCCGCGCTGCGTACGGCGGAGGAGGCGCTGGACTTCGTCGTCGCGGCGGTCGAACGCGCCGGGTACCGGCCGGGCACGGACATCGGACTCGTCATGGACCCGGCGACGTCGGAGTTCTTCCGGGACGGCGTGTACGACTACGCGGGCGAGGGCGTACGCCGCACCCCCGCGGAACACGCGGACTACCTGGTGAAGCTGATCGACGGCTACCCGGTCGTGTCGGTCGAGGACGCGATGGCGGAGGACGACCTGGCGGGCTGGCGCGAGCTGACCGCCCGCGTCGGCGACCGCTGCCAGCTCACCGGTGACGACGTGTTCTGCACCAACAACGCGCTGCTGCGCGAGGGCATCGCGACCGGGGTCGCCAACTCGGTCCTGGTGAAGGTCAACCAGATCGGCACCCTGACGGAGGCGATGACCACGGTCGCCACCGCGCACCGGGCGGGCTACACGGCCGTCATGTCGCACCGCTCGGGCGAGACCGAGGACACCACCATCGCGGACCTGGCGGTCGCCACGGGCTGCGGCCAGATCAAGACGGGCTCGCTGTCCCGCTCGGACCGCACGGCCAAGTACAACCAGCTGATCCGCATCGAGGAGGAGCTGGGCGCGTCCGCCCGGTACGCGGGCACGGAGGCCCTGCGCGCCCGCTGACCGCCACGGCGCACGACCGCCCCCGCCCCCTCCCGCCCGGCGCATCCCTGCCCCACCCGTGCGCGAATCGTGCGCCGGGGTGGGGCAAGGGTGAAGGACCGGTGCGCGGCCTGGTGGGGCCCGGAAGGCACCCGTAGACTCCGGGCGCCCCAACCCCACCGGAACCGGCGGGAGTTGGCGGCTGCCGAACCACGCGTCCGTGAGGGGACCAGATCGTGAGTGCGCTGCCGACCGTCATCGTCGTCGTCTTCCTCGTCCTCCTGCTCGTCTGGATCGTCTCCGCGTTCACCGGGGGCCGGAAGGACGACAACCGCGGCGGAGGCCACTGAGCCGCCCCCGGCCGGGCGGCGTCAGTCCTGCTCCTCCTCCGCGAGGGTCAGGGCGTCGGCGAGCATGCGGACCGCGAACTCCCGGTCGTCCGTGATGCGGTTGATCTGCTCGGCGAGCAGGAACGCGGTGACCTCCAGGGGGGCCATCTCCGCCTCGGTCCAGTTGCCGTACTGCATGCGCCAGAGGTTGGGGCTCAGGCCCGTACCGGCGGCGACGACCATGCCGACCATCGTGGGGATGACCTCGGGGGCCACGCTCCGCGTCATCCGGCTCATCGCCTCGACGAAGCCGGGCACCACGTATTCGAGGACGTCCTTGTCGTGGGCCTCGTGGGCCTCGCGCAGCCACGTCATGAGCATGTAGATGATCGTGCAGGTGCCGTCCACCAGCTCATAGGCTCCGCCGGGGCCCATGGACGCCATGAAGTTCTTGACGAGCATCCGCTGTTCGTCGTCCGGGCCGCCCTCGCGGTCGCTGTAGATGCTCTTGAGCCGGGAGTCCATCAGCAGCAGGGCGGCGCTCACGTCACCGGCGGGCGCGTACTGGGGGTCGCAGGTCGAAGGCACGGCGTTTCTCCCTATGTTGACTGCGGTGAGTAGTGCCCCGTGCGTCCAGAGTAGCCCGGGGCCCGTCTCCGTACGGAAAGATCCCGCTCAACTCCCCCTGCCCATAAGCTGACTGGCACAGCGCGGTACGACGCATCCGGTGCGTACGTGAGAGGTGTGGACATGGCGGCATGGGAGGCGCTGGGAGCGGACGACCCGGTCGACATAGGGTCGTACCGGCTGCTGGGGATCCTCGGGACCGGCGGGATGGGCCGGGTCTATCTCGGCCGGAGCCCCGGCGGACGGCTCGTCGCCGTGAAGGTGGTGCACCGGCACCTGGCGGCCGACCAGCGGTTCCGGGCCCGGTTCGCCAGCGAGGTGTCGGCGGCCCGGCTGGTCAGCGGCGAGGCGGGCGGCAACCGCACCGCGCCCGTGCTGGCGGCCGAACCGGAGGCCGAAGTCCCGTGGGTGGCGACCGGGTACGTGGCCGGCAGCGACCTCGCGGACGTCGTGCAGGAACACGGCCCCCTGCCCGAACGGACCGTACGCGCCCTGGGGTCCGGCCTCGCCGAAGCACTCGGCGCCGTCCACGCCCAGGGCCTCGTGCACCGGGACGTCAAACCGTCCAACGTGCTGCTCGCCCTCGACGGGCCGCACCTGATCGACTTCGGCATCACCCGCGCCGCCGAGTCCGCCACCCACCTCACCACCACCGGGGTCGTCGTCGGCTCGCCCGGCTTCATGGCGCCCGAGCAGGTCACCGGCGAGACGGCCGTCAGCTCCGCCACCGACGTCTTCTCGCTCGGCGCCCTCCTCGCCTACGCGGCGGCGGGCCGGCTCCCGTTTCCCGGCACCGGCACCGCCCAGCTGCTCTACCGCGTCGTGCACACCGAACCGGAACTCGACGAGGTCGCGCCGGACTCGGTGCGGGAGCTGATCGCGGCCTGCCTCGCCAAGGACCCCGCCGCCCGTCCCACGCTCCCCGAGGTCGTACGGCTGCTGGACGGCGAGCCGTCGCCGTCCCCGCTCTGGCTGCCCCCGGAGGTCGCCGACGCCATCGGCCGCCGCGCCGTCGAACTGCTCCAGCTGGAATCCGGCCCCGCGGCCCCCGCACCTGCGCCGCCCGCACCGCCCTCGGTGCGCCCGCCCGAGGCGGTCACGGTTCCGGCGCCCGCTCCGCCGGTCCACGCGCCCGAGGCCGTCACCGTGCGCGCGCCCCTGCGTCCCGTGCCGCCGGACACACCGGCGGCGGCCAGAACGGCCGTACGCACGGCGGTGCTCGCCTCCCGGAAGCCGCCGGCGCCGCCCGTACCGGAGGAGCCGCCGGGCGGACCGTCCAGGAAGCCGGGGCTGTGGCTCGGCGCGGGCGCCTGCGTCCTGCTCGCGTCCGTCTTCACCACGTGGATCATGACGCAGCACGGTGAGCCCGCCCCGCTCCCCGAAGCCTTCATCGGGCGCTGGAACGACGCGAAGACGGGCTACGACAACCGCCTCGAACTCACCGCGGGCAACGAGGGCAACGAGGTGGGCACGCTCGTCGCCGACATCGACGACGAGGAGGGGTCCGCCACCTGCCAGTACCGGCTGACGCTCGACCGCATGGAGTCCGACGGCGCGTACGCCCACCTCAAGGGCACCCCGACGACCTCCGACAACAGCGGCAGGTGCACGGGGGAGCTGAGGGTGAGCCTGCAGAGAATGGGCTACAAGGGCGACCGGGGCGAGAACGTCCTCCAGTTCAGCGCCGGCGGCCCGGTCGTCTCGCTCGGCACCCTGTGGCAGACCGGCTGACCCGGACAACCCGCCGCCCCGGCCCGTCCGGCCCACCGGCCCCCGGGCACGGCGAAGGGCCCGCGCCGACCTCGCGCGAGCCCTCGTGACGACTTACGCCCAGGTGATCAGCCGCTTCGGCTGCTCCAGGATCGCGGCGATGTCCGCCAGGAACTTCGAGCCCAGCTCGCCGTCGATCAGCCGGTGGTCGAACGACAGCGCCAGAGTGGTGACCTGACGCGGCTTCACCTTGCCCTTGTGGACCCACGGCTGGAGCTTGATCGCGCCCACCGCGAGGATCGCGGACTCGCCCGGGTTCAGGATCGGCGTACCGGTGTCCACGCCGAAGACGCCGACGTTGGTGATGGTCACCGTGCCGCCCGCCATCGCGGCCGGGGACGTCTTGCCGTCCCGGGCCGTGGCGACCAGCTCGCCCAGGGACGCGGCCAGCTGCGGCAGCGTCTGGTCGTGGGCGTCCTTGATGTTCGGCACGATCAGGCCACGCGGCGTGGCGGCGGCGATGCCCAGGTTGACGTAGTGCTTCTGGACGATCTCCTGGTTCGCCTCGTCCCAGACCGCGTTGACCCCGGGGTTGCGCTTGATCGCGACCAGGAGGGCCTTGGCGATGATGAGGAGCGGGTTGACCCGCACCCCCGCCATGTCCTTGTCCTCCTTCAGCTCCGCGACCAGCTTCATCGTGCGCGTGACGTCCACGGTCACGAACTCGGTGACGTGCGGGGCGGTGAACGCGCTGCCGACCATCGCCTGTGCGATGGCCTTGCGCACGCCCTTGACCGGGATGCGCGTCTCGCGGGCACCGGCCTCCGCCGCGGGCGCCGCCGCGACCGGAGCCACCGGTTCCGCCGCGGGCTCCGGGGCCG
>NZ_JAKRGC010000122.1 GCF_022347745.1 Streptomyces sp. OfavH-34-F | reverse complement strand
CGCGGCCCACGCCCGGCACCGCGACGACCTGGACCGCACGGCCGTCATCCACCACGAGCCCCGGATCAAGGCGCCGCGCGAGCCCCACGCACCGCGCGCACCCCGGGAACCGCGCGCGCTGCGGCAGGGCGGCGAGCCGCGCCGGCTGGGCCGGACGCTGCTCGTGCTGATCCTGCTGCTGCTCGCCGCGACGATCGCGTACGCCGTGCTGTTCATGCCGAAGGACGGCGAGGACACCGGGACCGGAGCCGCCCCCGCCGGGACGGCGTCCGCGCCGCCGGCCTCCGCGACGCCCGAGCCCGCGCCCAGCGCGTCCGACGCGAAGAACCCGTCACCCGCCAAGAGCTCCGGGGCGCAGAAGCCGCAGACCAGCCGGTCCGCCGCCGCGCTCGCCCCCGGCTACACGCTCCGCGAGGACCCCGAGGGCTTCGAGGTCGGGCTGCCCCGGGGCTGGCAGCGCAGCCCGGCCAACGCGGAGCGTCAGATCCGCTACGGCAGCGACGGGTTCAGCGTGCTCATCGTGCCCGGCCGCGACAGCGCGAAGGCCAACGGCAGCGACCCGCTCGACTACCAGCGGGACAGGGAGCCGGAGCTGAAACCGTTCCGCGACTCCAGCTGGTCGTCGGCGACCGGGCTGCGCCGTACGGACGTCGGCCGACAGGCCATGGCGGAGGGCCAGTTCACCTGGCAGGACGCCAACGGCCGCGAGGTGTACGTCCGCAACCTCGTGATGCTCGTCGGCGGGCGCTACCACATCCTCCAGGTCATCGGCCCCGAGGACGAGCGCGACCGGGTCTCCGAGATCTACCAACAGGCCAGCGTCTCCTACCGGGTGACGGGCTGACGCGGGATCTGCATCACAGTGCGGTCTCGTGGGCGATGCGAGGTTCCGTGGCCGCGCGTCTCCTCCGTAACCTGTCTGCGAGGCAACGGGGGCGGGGACGACAAGTGGATCGATCACAGGGCACGGAAGCGGGGCTGCTGCTGGCCGGGAGGTACCGGCTGGCCGAGGTTCTGGGACGCGGCGGCATGGGCAAGGTCTGGCGGGCCCACGACGAGGTGCTGCACCGCACGGTCGCCGTCAAGGAGCTGACCGCCGGGCTGTACGTGTCCGAGTCGGACCGGACCGTGCTGCACGCCCGGACCCAGAAGGAGGCCCGCGCGGCCGCCCGGATCACCCACCCCGGCGTCGTCACCGTGCACGACGTCGTGGAGTACGACAACCGGCCCTGGATCGTCATGCAGTACGTGGACGGGCCCTCGCTGGCCGACCGGGCGAAGGAGTCCGGCGAGATCGACGCGCGCGAGGCGGCCCGGATCGGGCTGCACGTGCTGGGCGCGCTGAGCGCCGCGCACGGGGCGGGGGTGCTGCACCGCGACGTGAAGCCGGGCAACGTGCTGCTCGCCCGCGACGGCCGGGTGCTGCTCACCGACTTCGGGATCGCCGCGATAGAGGGCGACTCCACCATCACGCGGACCGGCGAACTCGTCGGCTCCATCGACTACCTGGCGCCGGAACGGGTCAAGGGCGGCGATCCGGGCCCGGCCTCCGACCTGTGGTCGCTGGGCGCCACGCTGTACACGGCGGTCGAGGGCCGTTCGCCGTTCCGCCGGACGTCCCCCATCTCCACGATGCAGGCCGTCGTCACGGAGGAGCCGCCGCCGCCCACCAGGGCCGGAGCGCTCGCCCCAGTCATCACCGCGCTGCTGCGCAAGGAGCCGGCGGACCGCCCCTCGGCGGCGGACACCGAGCGGATGCTCCTGGAGGCCATGGAGGGCCGCACCCCGCGGGCCGCCCAGGCCTTCGTCCCGACCCAGCACCTGTCCGAGGAGATGCTGCGGACCGGCCCGGACGGGATACCCGGCGGCACGGCCCTGCTGCCCCGGCCCGCGCCCGACCCCGCCCCCGCCCCCGCGGTCCGCGGCGGCCGGACCCGGTGGCGGACCCGGCTCCTGGTCATCGCCCTGGCCGCGCTGCTCGGCAGCGGCGTGAGCATCGCCGCCGTCCTGTACGCGAACCGCACGGAGGCCGCCGGTACGACGACCGCCGGTACGAGCGGCGGCACGGCCTCGCAGGGCACCCGCGCCCGGAAGCCGGCCGACCCCTCGCCGACCTCCACACCGAGTGCCACCGGCTCGCCGTCCGCCGACCCGTCGGCGCCGAACGTGCCGGACGGCTGGCGCCGGGTCGAGGACCCCGCCGGGTTCAGCGTCTTCCTGCCGGAGGGCTGGGAACGCGAACTGAACGGCACCAACATCGACTACTCGCCGGACGGCGGCGTGCACTACTTCCGGGTCAGCATCGATCCGGCCCCCGACTACGACAACTCCTACGACCACATGGTGGACATGGAGCGGCAGCTGAGCACCCGGCTGCCCGAGTACCGGCGGGTGGAGCTGAACAGCAACGTCTACCGCGACGTCCCCGGCGGGATCTGGGAGTTCACCTGGACCGAGAAGAGCGGCGAGGCGCGGCACGCCATCGACCAGATGTACTTCGCGAAGGAGGGCGGCCCGGAGTACGCCCTCTACATGACGGGCCCGGCGGCCGACTGGGACGAGACCCTCGACCGGTTCCGGGCGATCCTGCGCAGCTGGCGCCCCCCGGTCGAGCAGTAGCCCCTGATCAGGGCTTATGCCGCCAGTGATCACTGGCTGAGTCGTCGTGGCGGCGGCGGGCGGCCGGGAGCGTCCGGGAAAAGCTGTTACCCACGGGTACCCAAAGCCTTCCGGCCGACGTACTCTCGCCCTCATGACGGACTCGCAGGCCCCCACGTCCCCCGCCGCCGCTGTCGGCACCAACCCCGTGGCCGCCGCCCCCGCGGGCGTGCGTACGGTCGCCGATGTCGTGACGCCCGAGGTGGTCGCCCAGCTGACGCGCGGCGTCACCGGCTCCGGCCGTACCGCCAACCACACGCCGTTCACCGGTGAGAAGCTGGCCGACCTGCCGGAGTCCACCCCCGAGGACGTCGCCGCCGCGTTCGCCCGCGCCCGCGCCGCCCAGCCCGCCTGGGCCGCCCTGCCGGTCCGCGCCCGGGCCGCGGTCCTGCTGCGCTTCCACGACCTGGTCATCGGCCGCCAGTCCGAGGTGCTCGACCTCATCCAGCTGGAGACCGGCAAGGCCCGGCTGCACGCCCACGAGGAGGTCCAGGCGGTCGCCGTCGCCGCCCGGCACTACGGCCGCAGGGCGTCCGCGTACCTGAGGCCGAAGCGGCACACCGGCGTCGTGCCGGCCCTCACCAAGGTCACCGAACTGCGCCAGCCGCGCGGGGTGATCGGCCAGATCGCCCCCTGGAACTACCCGCTCGAACTGTCCGTCGGCGACGCGCTGCCCGCCTTCGTCTCCGGCAACGCCGTCGTGATGAAGCCCGACACCGAGACCGCGCTGACCGCCCTGTGGGCCCGCGACCTGCTGATCGAGGCGGGCCTGCCGCCCGAGGTGTTCCAGGTCGTCCTCGGCGAGGGCCCGGTCGTCGGCCCCGAGGTCGTCAAGCACGCCGACTACGTCTCCTTCACCGGCTCCACCCGCACCGGCCGCGAGGTCGCCCAGGGCGCGGCGGCCCGGCTCGTCGGCGTCTCGCTGGAGCTCGGCGGCAAGAACGCCATGCTCGTCCTGGAGGACGCCGACGTGGAGAAGGCCGCCGCCGGCGCCGTCCGCGCCTGCTTCTCCTCGGCCGGCCAGCTCTGCATCTCCATCGAGCGGCTGTACGTCCACGAGTCCGTGGCCGACGCCTTCGTGGAGCGGTTCGCCGCCCGGACGAGGGCCATGCGGCTCGGCAGCGCCCTCGCGTACGGCGCCGACATGGGCTCGCTGGTGAGCGAACGGCAGCTGGAGACCGTCACCCGGCACATCGCCGAGGCCGTCGAGAAGGGCGCGACCGTGGTGGCCGGCGGGGTCGCCCGGCCCGACATCGGCCCGCTGTTCCACGAGCCGACGATCCTGGAGGGCGTCGAGGCGCCCATGGCCGTCTGCTCCGAGGAGACCTTCGGGCCGGTCGTCTCGATCTACCGCTTCCGCGACGAGGACGAGGTCGTGGAACTGGCCAACGCCACCCCGTACGGCCTCAACTCCAGCATCTGGACCCGGGACGGCAGGCGCGGCCACCGCGTCGCCGCCCGGCTGCGCACCGGCACCGTCAACATCAACGAGGGGTATGCCCCCGCCTACGGCAGCGTGCAGTCCCCGATGGGCGGCATGAAGGACTCCGGTCTCGGCCGCCGCCACGGCTCCGAGGGCATCCTCAAGTACACCGAGGCCCAGACCGTCGCCCAGCAGCGGCTCATCCCGCTCGCCCCGTCGTTCGGGATGGACGACGAGAAGTACGCGGCGTTCATGAGCCGCAGCCTCAAGGCGATGAAGGCCTTCCGGCTGCGCTGACGCCCCGGCGTCCCGCGCACCCCGGCCGCGTCCCGTAACCGTTCTGTCCTTTTCGTACCGAGGAGTGCCATGTCCCAGGACAGCCCTGCCCAGAATCAGGACCGGCCGGCCGGCGCGGCCGACGACGACGCCGCGTACGACTACGACGTGATCGTCGTCGGTTCGGGCTTCGGTGGCGCGGTCTCGGCGCTGCGGCTGACCGAGAAGGGGTACCGGGTCGGCGTCCTGGAGGCGGGCCGCCGCTTCACGCCCGACACCCTGCCCAAGAACTCCTGGGACCTGAAGAACTACCTCTGGGCCCCCGCCCTCGGCCTCTTCGGCATCCAGCGCGTCCATCTGCTCGGCAAGGTGATGGTGCTCGCGGGCGCCGGGGTCGGCGGCGGCTCGCTCAACTACGCCAACACGCTGTACGTGCCGCCCGCGCCGTTCTTCCAGGACCGGCAGTGGGCGCATATCACGGACTGGCAGGAGGAGCTGAAGCCCTACTACGAGCAGGCCAAGCGGATGCTCGGGGTCCGGCTCAACCCCACGACGACCCCCTCCGACGTCCACCTCAAGGCGGCCGCCGAGGCGATGGGCGTCGGCGACACCTTCCACCTGGCCCCGGTCGGCGTCTTCTTCGGCGACGGCCGGGACGCGGACGGCACCGCGCGCGCCGAACCCGGCGGCACGGTCCCCGACCCGTACTTCGGCGGCGTGGGCCCGTCCCGCAAGGCCTGCACCGAGTGCGGCGAGTGCATGACGGGCTGCCGCCACGGCGCCAAGAACACCCTCAACGAGAACTACCTCCACCTCGCCGAGAAGGGCGGCGCGGTCATCCACCCCATGACCTCCGTCGTCGCCGTCACCGAGCACCCGGACGGCGGCTTCCGCGTCGCCACCGTGCCCACCGACCGGCGCAGGAAGGCGAAGCCCGCCACCCTGCGCGCCCGCCGGATCGTCGTCGCGGCGGGCACGTACGGCACCCAGACCCTGCTCCACGCCATGCGGGACAAGGGACTGCTGCCCCGGATCTCCGCCCGGCTCGGGGAGCTGACCCGGACCAACTCCGAGGGCCTGGTCGGCGCCCAGACCTCCGACCGGCGCTACCGCAAGAAGCACGGCACGAAGCCCGACTTCACCCGCGGCGTCGCCATCACCTCGTCCATCCACCCCGACGAGAACACCCACATCGAGCCCGTCCGCTACGGCAAGGGCTCCAACGCCATGGGCGGCCTCACCATCGTCCAGGTCCCGCTCAGCACCCACCGGGTCCTCGCCTGGCTCGGCAACGTGGTCAGGCACCCCACGATCGCCCTGCGCTCGCTCTCCAACCGGCGCTGGTCGGAGCGGGTCATCATCGGGCTCGTCATGCAGTCCCTCGACAACTCCCTGACCGCGTACCGCAAGCCGCGCGGCATCGGCAAGGGCCTGCTCACCGCCCGCCAGGGCCACGGCGCGCCCAACCCGACGCAGATACCCGAGGCGACGCGCGGCGCCTCCCTGCTCGCCGAGGAGATCAACGGCTTCCCCGGCTCCAACATCGGCGAACTGATGGGCACCCCGCTCACCGCCCACTTCCTCGGCGGCTGCCCGATCGGCGCCACCGCGGACGAGGGGGTCATCGACCCGTACCACCGGCTGTTCGGGCACCCCGGCATCTCGGTCGTCGACGGTTCGGCGGTCTCCGCGAACCTCGGCGTCAACCCGTCGCTGACGATCACCGCCCAGGCGGAGCGGGCCATGTCGTTCTGGCCCAACAAGGGCGAGCCGGACCCGCGCCCGGCCCAGGGCGAGGCGTACGAGCGGCTGTCGCCGGTGGAGCCGCAGGCACCGGTCGTCCCGAAGGAGGCGTTCGGCGCGCTGCGGCTGCCGTTCCTGGGGATGCCGACGGTGCCGCCGAAGACCTCCGGCAAGGCGTAGGGGCCCCACGGGCCCAGGACAGCAGAAGGGGCTGCACCCCCCTCCCAGTGCAGCCCCTCAGGCCGTAACCGGCCGTCGTACAACAAAAGACAACCGGTGTTCCGCATGCATGACCTGCCGGACCCCCCGATGGTTGTCCTCGCCCTCACGAAATCCTTATGTGAGGTGGGTCACTCCGGATGCCCGGCCGGCCCCGTGCCCGATCCGTGATCTGAAATCGGGCAACTTTTCCCGCGCGCCCCCGGTCGTACCCGCTGTCGCCGCCCCAGCGGTCACACAGCTCCCGACGACCCCCAAAGGCCCGAGATGAGACGCACGACCCCGAGAGCCGCGTTCCGCCAGGCGATGGGCATCCTCGCCACGACCGGCCTGCTGGCCGCCGGGGTGCTCACCACGGCCGGGCCCGCGCGGGCCGCCGACCCCGTGTTCACGCTCGGCGGCCCCGCCGAGACCGCCCTGCACCCCTACCCGGAGACCGGCTCCCCACAGCGGGCGCGCCTCGATATCACGCTCACCAACCCGTCCGGGGACGAGGAGAACGGTGTCTTCCTGGGCGAGTACACCGTGCGCCTCGACTTCGGGAAGCTGGCCGGGGTCGCGGACGTGTCCTTCGGCGAGGACGGTGCGGACTGCGCACGCACCGGGACCGTCGCCGTCTGCCGCGGACACGGGCTCCGGCCCGGCACGAGCACCGTCGCCGGACTGGAGGTCGGCGCTGCCAAGGGCAGCGCGGAGGGCGACAGCGGCACCATCGAGGTCACCGCCGAGGCGGAGGGCGCCACCTTCCGGCCGTTCACCGCCCGCGTCACCGTGGGCGGGGCCGACCTGTCGATGCGGCGGCTGCCGCTCAGGACGGAGCTGAAGCCCGGCGACAGCCAGCCGGTGGCCGTCACCTTCACCAACCACGGCACCCGCGCCGCCCGGGGCGTCCTGCTCACCCTGCGCCACACGCGCGGCCTCGCCTTCACCCAGCGGTACCAGAACTGCGAGTACAGCGAGGACGAGGGCGGCCTGGGCAGCCCCGGCGCCTGGACCACCGTCCGGTGCGCCTTCCCCGGCAGCTACGAGCCCGGCGCCACCTACACGCTGGACGAGCCGCCCGTCCTGCGCGCCGGCCGGCACGCGCTGTACGACACCCTCCAGTACCGGATCGACGAGGACGGCACCGGCGCCCGCGCGGCGCAGCGGGCCGGTGCCCGCTCCGTCCCCGGCACGGGCGCGACCCTGGCCCTGCGCAGGGCGCCCGCGGTCCGCGCGGCCGACCTGGAGCCGGACGACAACCAGCAGGAAGCCGACTTCCGCACCGCCAACACCGCCGACCTCGCCGCCTACGGCGACCGCGCCGCCGGCGGGGCGGGCGACACCGTCGACGTGACCCTGGGCCTCCGCAACCGCGGCCCCGCCTGGATCGGCCACCTCCGTTCCGGCGAGCCCGTCGCCACCGTCGACTTCACCGTCCCGCCCGGCTCGTACGTCGTCTCCCGGCCGGACGGCTGCCGGGGCGTGACGGCGGCGGGCGGCTACCGCGAGAACCAGGAGCGGGCCCCGCGCTACTTCTGCTCCACCCCGGTCTCCCTCCTGGAGAACGCCGACCTCGCCCTGCCGTTCCGGCTGCGGATCGTCACCGCGAACCCCGGCGCGACCGGCGCGGTCGTCGTCCGCAACATCCAGCTCCAGGCCCCCGAGCTGCCCTTCGACCCGAAGCCCGCCAACAACACGGCGTACGTCGAGCTGAACGCCGAGGACTCCGGTGAGGCGGGCGGCTCCGGCTCCGGCTCCGGCTCCGGCGGTACGGCGGCCACCGGAGGCTCCGGCTCCACGGGCGCTGCGGGCTCCACGGGCTCCGCGTCCTCGTCCGGGACGGGCGGCACGTCCGGTACGCCGGGCGCTTCGGGTGCTTCGGGCACGACCGGGTCCGGCGGCGCGCTCGCCGCCACCGGAACCCCCGCGCTCACCGCCTCCGGCGCGGCCCTGGCCGCGCTGCTCGCGGGAGGCGTCCTGGTCGCGGCGGCCGGTCGGCGCGCGAGGCGCTGAACCGTACGCGTACGCGCGGGAGAGGCCGTACGCGTGCGTACAGGAGGGGGCCGTACGCGTCCGCGCATGAAGGAACGGCCGGCTCCGGGCGTCCCCGGAGCCGGCCGTTCCGGGAGGGGCCTGGCGGTCCCTCCGAGTGACCGGGCTGCTGTCCCCTGCCGACCGGTCACGCACGCCGGTGCGCGGTCCCACGACGTACACGCGGTACGCCACACACCCCGGCGGAGCCACGCGTGGTTTCCATCGAGAGCCGCCCCTGGCTGGCACGGACACCGGGACCAACGAAGCCGCGCCGGACCCGGTCACGCGCCGTACGGGTGAGTCCGCGCCCGAACTGGGATACGTCCGTACAGCCCAGGGGGAGCGGCGGGGTGTCAGACCCGGCCCCGGCACAGCTCCAGGAGCGTCATCGCCAGCGGGGTGCCCGGCTTGCCCAGCGCCTCCCGGTAGCGGGCCAGGATCTCCATCTCGCGGGACAGGTTGACCCGGCGGCCGCCCGAGGAGATCCGGGCCTCCTGGATGACCGCCGAGACGGCCATCCGTTCCTGGACGAGCCCGATGATCCGGTCGTCGAGGGCATCGATGCGGTCGCGGGCGTCCCCGATCAGGGACGCGGCCTCGTCGGTGCGGGCGCCGGTCGCCTCGGCGGCGGTCCGGGCAGTGGGGGTCGTGCTGCTCATGTCGGTCTCCCGGTGGGTGGGGCGACCCCCGGGCCTGGCCCGGAACGCCAGAACGCCCCCGGGCCATGTGGCCCAGGGGCGCCTGGAACGTTGCTTGTCAGTTGCTCAAGCAGCACGACCATGGCAGCCGGTGGGCCGGATGCCATAGGTAAAGACGAAGGTCGTGTGCTGACGCATGAGGACAGTATGGACCCCTCGCGGCGCCGCCCCGCGCCGGGCCCGGATGGTGAGACGCCGCACATCGCGGGGACGGGGCGCGCGGCCGTCCCCGTGGCACGTCCGAAGGGGTCCGCTCCGGACGCGGCCCCCCGCCCGCGACCCGGCGAGACCCGCTGCCGGCCGCCGGTAGAATTGGAGGACCGACCCCTCTCCACCGCCGGAAGGCCGCCCCGTGCCAGCAGCACCCCCCGCCGCCCCCGACACCGCCACCGACGTGGTCCTTGTTGT
This sequence comes from Streptomyces sp. OfavH-34-F, assembly GCF_022347745.1. Classification (GTDB taxonomy): domain Bacteria; phylum Actinomycetota; class Actinomycetes; order Streptomycetales; family Streptomycetaceae; genus Streptomyces. The sequence goes on along the minus strand of NZ_JAKRGC010000122.1, from coordinate 8,658 downwards.
CGACTTCGGCGCGCAGTACGCCCAGCTCATCGCCCGCCGCGTCCGCGAGGCGCGGGTCTACAGCGAGATCGTCCCGTCCACCATGCCGGTGGCCGAGATGCTGGCCAAGAACCCCCGCGCGATCATCCTGTCCGGCGGCCCCTCCTCGGTCTACGCCGAGGGCGCGCCCTCGCTCGACCGCGCGATCTTCGAGGCCGGGGTGCCGGTCTTCGGCATGTGCTACGGCTTCCAGCTGATGGCCACGGCGCTCGGCGGCACCGTGGACGACAACGGCGCCCGCGAGTACGGCCGCACCCCGCTCACCGTCTCCAAGGCCGGCTCCACGCTCTTCGAGGGCACCCCGACCGAGCAGTCGGTGTGGATGTCCCACGGCGACGCCTGCTCCGCCGCCCCCGAGGGCTTCACCGTCACCGCGTCCACGGACGTCGTCCCGGTCGCCGCCTTCGAGAACGACGAGAAGCGGCTCTACGGCGTCCAGTACCACCCGGAGGTCATGCACTCCACGCACGGCCAGCAGGTCCTGGAGCACTTCCTGTACCGGGGCGCGGGCATCGAGCCCACCTGGACCACGGGCAACGTGATCGAGGAGCAGGTCGCCGCGATCCGCGCCCAGGTCGGGGACAAGCGCGCGATCTGCGGCCTGTCCGGCGGGGTGGACTCCGCCGTGGCCGCCGCCCTCGTGCAGAAGGCCATCGGCTCCCAGCTGACCTGCGTCTACGTGGACCACGGCCTGATGCGCAAGGGCGAGACCGCCCAGGTGGAGAAGGACTTCGTCGCCGCGACCGGCGCGAAGCTGAAGGTGGTCGACGCCGAGAAGCGCTTCCTCGACGCCCTGGCCGGCGTGTCCGACCCGGAGCAGAAGCGGAAGATCATCGGCCGCGAGTTCATCCGCGTCTTCGAGCAGGCCCAGCTGGAGATCCTCCAGGAGGACGGCCCCGAGGTCGCCTTCCTCGTCCAGGGCACGCTCTACCCGGACGTGGTCGAGTCCGGCGGCGGCACCGGCACCGCCAACATCAAGTCCCACCACAACGTGGGCGGCCTCCCCGAGGACATCGAGTTCCAGCTGGTCGAGCCGCTGCGCCAGCTGTTCAAGGACGAGGTCCGGATGGTCGGCCAGGAGCTGGGCCTGCCGGACGAGATCGTCCAGCGCCAGCCCTTCCCCGGCCCCGGCCTCGGCATCCGCATCGTCGGCGAGGTCACCAAGGAGCGGCTGGACCTGCTGCGCGAGGCCGACGCCATCGCCCGCGAGGAGCTGACCGCCGCCGGCCTGGACCGCGACATCTGGCAGTGCCCGGTGGTCCTGCTCGCGGACGTCCGCAGCGTCGGCGTCCAGGGCGACGGCCGCACCTACGGCCACCCGATCGTGCTGCGCCCGGTCTCCTCCGAGGACGCCATGACCGCCGACTGGTCGCGGCTGCCGTACGAGACGCTGGCCAAGATCTCCACCCGCATCACCAACGAGGTCGCCGACGTCAACCGCGTGGTGCTCGACGTGACGAGCAAGCCGCCGGGGACCATCGAGTGGGAGTGACCCCGGGAGCAACCCTGCCCGGAGGCTCCTGAGCCCCGCAGGCCCCTGGGGCCCCGACGATGCCGCCGTCCGACGCACGGGACGGCGGCATCGCCGTGTCCGGGGACGCCGCAGCCCCGCGCGTGGGGGCCGGACGGGACCGGCCGGGCGCCGCGCTCCGGGAAACGCGGGACCGGCCGGGCGCCGGGAAAACGCGTGGCGGGCGGGCGTCGCGCGTGGCAGGCTCCGCCCGCATGTCCGCCGATGAGATCCGCGCCCTGATGTCCGCCGCCCGCAACGACCACCTGACCTGGAACACCCCGCTCTCCGACGAACACGCCGCCCGGCTCGTCGCCGCCTGCGCACCGGAACCCGGCGCCCGGATCGCCGACCTCGGCAGCGGCTGGGGCGAACTGCTGATGCGCCTGGTCGAGTCGGCCCCCGGCAGCACCGGCGACGGCGTCGAGACCGACCCGGAGGCGGTCGAGCGCGGCCGGGCGCTGGCGGGGGAGCGCGGCCTCGCGGAGCGCGTGCGGTTCCACACGGTGCCCGCCGCCGAATGGCCGGCGCGGGACTACGACCTGGCCGTCTCCATCGGCGCCTCGCACGCCTGGCCCGGCGGCACCACCGAGGCGCTGGCCGCGCTGCGCGCCGCCGTACGGCCGGGCGGCCGGGTGCTGTTCGGCGAGGGCTTCTGGGAGCGGGAGCCGGACGAACGCGCCCTGGCCGGGCTCGGCGCCGAACCGGACGACTTCGGCTCCCTGCTCGAACTCATCCGGCACGCCGAGGCAGCCGGACTGCGCCCGCTCCAGGTGACCGTCGCCGACCAGCGTGAATGGGACCTCTTCGAAGCACACGCCAACATCGGCCGCGGCGAACGCTGGGCCCTGGCCCACCCCGACCACCCCCTGCGCGACGGCGTCGTCGCCGCCGTCGACGAGCGGCGCACCGGCTACTACGGCGGCTACCGGGGCACCCTCGGACTCGCCTACCTCGTCCTCAGCGCCTGACCAGTTTCGAACAGGCTGGCGAGGACGCCCCTCCGGTGTGCCCCGATGCGGCAACCATCCGTCCCGTACGGCACAATTCGCAGCGATCACAGACGAGTTGGCCGGCCCAGGGGCGGCAAACAGGGGCGGGAAGGGGCGGCGTTCTCCGTGGCGTTGGACGAGGCACGACAGGGCGCGCACGGCGGCGGCTGCACATGCGGCGACTGCCCGCACGGGGCGCGCCAGGGACACCGGCGCGCGGTGGCCGCCTTCCTGGCCAAGCGGGACGAGTTCGCGGCGGGCCAGGGGCTGCCCGCCGGGGTCGCCCGGTCGGCGTCGGCGACCCGGCAGTGGGTCTCCGACGAACTGACGGAGTCCGCCCGCGAGGTGGCCGACCGGGGCCGCGAGGCCGGGGACGCCTGGCTGTACCGGGTGTGGCAGCGCACCCTGGTGATCGTCTGGGGCGGCCTCGCCGTGCTCACCGTCGCCGAGGCCGCCACCGCGATCGGCGCCGGCTGGACCCACGCCCGCACCGCGGGACTCGTCGCGGGCCTGGTCACCGCCGCGCTGCTGACCGTCGCCGCCCACGTCCACCGGGCCCGCGGCGGCCTCCTGGCCCCGCTCATCGGCGAGGACAACCGGCTCTCCACCTCCCGCGCCGTCGCCGCGTCCTGGGTGCTGCTCGCCGTCTTCTCCGTGCTCGTCCTCGCCCTCCAGCTGGCCGCCGCCTCCGGGCACGCCCGGCGCGACGAGCTGATCGCGGGCCTGGACCTGGCCCGAGGCGCGGGCATCGTGTCCGTCCTGGCCCTGGTGTGCGCCGTGGCGGTGGCCGTACGCCGGGTGGTGAGCGTACGGGTGCTGTCCGGACGGCTCCAGAAGCTGCGGGCCGACCGGCCGCGCGCGGCGGACCTCCTCACCGACGACTCGGGGCGCGGCGGCTTCACGGACGTGCAGTACGTCCTCGTGTCCACGGTCGCCGTGGTGTTCGCCGCCGTCCGCCTGGCCCGCAGGCCCGAACAACTGCCCGACCTGCCCTGGGGCCTGGCGCTCCTGGTGGCCGTGTCGGCGGCCGTCTACTTCACCGGCAAGTACGGCGAGGGCGGCCGGCCCGTCGTGCTCTCGGTCGTCCGGTCCCGCGAGGCGGGCGACCTGGACGCGCCGATCCGGACCGGCGACGACATCGAGATCCGGGGCGCCGGTTTCGTGCCGCCCGGCGCGGGTGCCCCGGACCGGCTGGCCCGCGTCGTCGTACGGATCGGCACCGTGCACGTCCACGTCCCGCTGGTCCCGGTGACCGGCGGCTTCGCCAACCCCTCCGACACCCTGCTCACCGTGCCCGTCCCGGTCGAGGTGGAACCGGGCTCCGTCGAGGTCCAGGTCGTGACGGCCGCCGGCACGGAGTCCAACAGCATCTCCATCGACGTGACCGACTGACCCCCTTCCCGCCCCCCGGCCTTCCCGCCCCCCGCCCGACGCCTCCCCTCCGCCTTCCCTCCGACTCCCGTCCCGTTGCTCCTTCCTGTGAACGCGGACCGCGCTGAACACTTCCGCCCGCTTCGTACGTAAGGTCGGGTGACGGGCCGCACGGCCCGATGACCGCGGCCAGGGGGCCGCGACGGCACGGCCGCGGAAGGCGGGAGCAGCATGTACGGGTACGGCGGCGGTAACGGGCGGGGCCGGGGCCTCGGCGAGGCCAGGAGCCTGCGGGACCTGGCGCGGGAACACGCCCTGCTGCCGCTGCGGATCTTCCTCGGCGTCACCTTCCTCTACGCGGGCCTCGACAAGCTCACCGACAGCGCCTTCTTCCACGCCACCGGACCGGGGTCGATCGGCGCCCAGATGGACTCCGTCCGCGACGCCGCCGCGATCCCCGGTCTCGTCGATCTGGCACTCCACGCCCCCGCCGGCTTCGGCTACGCCATCGCCCTCGGCGAGCTGGCCGTGGGCATCGGCACCCTGCTCGGCCTGTGGTCCCGGATCGCGGCGCTCGGCGGGGCCCTGATCTCGCTGAGCCTGTGGCTGACGGTCAGCTGGCAGATCTCGCCGTACTACATGGGCAACGACCTCGTCTATCTCATGGCGTGGCTGCCGCTGCTGCTGGCCGGAGCCCCCTCGTTCTCCCTGGACGCGCTGCTCGCGGCGCGGCGCCGCCGCATCCGGTAACCGATCAGGGTGGCGCAGGCGGCGGCCCCCAGACCGCCGCACAGCACCGCGATGAAGAACTGCGGCGGGGCGTCCCACAGTTCCGCCGCGTCCCCCGCGTATCCGGCGGCCAGGGCCAGCATCACCAGGCCCGCCACCGCCCGGCCCGGCCGGAACTCATGACGCGGCACGGTTGACCTCCACCTGTCCGTAGTCCACTTCCAGATCCAGCTCGATGGTGCCGCCCGGAGGACTGCCCTTGACCGGAGGTATCGTCCGGCGCTGGTCCTGCGCGGCGCGGATGTCCAGATCGCCCTTGTGCCGTCCGTCGATCAGCACCAGCGCCCCGACCTTGGTCCGGGCGTGCACCCGGACGGTGACCTCCGGTGGGACGTGCACCAGGACCCGGCCGGCCCGCGCCTCCACCCGGGTCCGCACGGTCTCGCCCTTCGGCACCGCGACCCCGGCCAGATCCAGCTCGGCCTGCCCCGAGCCGACCGCGTAACGCGGCTGGACGGCGGCGGCGGTCGCCGGGCGCCACTCCTCGCGCACCCAGTGCGTGCTGATGTCCTTGGGCAGCGCGGAGGCACCCGCCAACAGCCCGGCCGTGAGCACCGCCAGCAGCAGCGTGCCGAAGCCGGTCCGTCCGATGAACGCGCTGATCAGCATCGCCAGGCCGAACACCGCGAGGGCGGCGGTCAGGCCGATCTGCAGGCTGGTGCCCAGCGGCTGCGCGTCCCAGCTCAGCCCCGTACCGATCCCGCCCGCCACCAGGGCGACCAGGAAGGCCACCCCGGCTATGGACCGCGGACCGCGGACCTCCCGCGACCGGGGCGGCGGCGGCCGGAACGGCGCATCGGGCGTCGCCCCGCGCGGCTCCCCGGCGAGCGTCGCGTCCGGCGGCCCCCACATGTAACCGATCGCCACCTTGCCCGTGGACCCGTCCTTGACGATCGGGTCGCGCCACCAGGACGGCCACGACAGCGTCGGCGGCGCCTTCACCTCGGGCGGCGCGTCCGACGCGGCCTGGGCCGCGGCCTGGCGCAACGGGTCCTCCGGATCGGCCGTCTTGCGCGCCTGCGTCCAGATGGAGAAGCCGAGGACCGCCACCGACAGCATCGCGGAGAAGGCGAGCGTCCCCCCGTTGCCCAGCATCGACAGGAACAGACCGCAGCCGATCAACGCCAGCAGCACCGCGCTCAGCGACACCAGCTCGACCCGGCCCGACAGCAGCCGGCGCGCCTCGTTCTCGTCCTCCCCCTCCAGCGGTATCAGCAGCCAGGCGAAGCCGTAGAAGATCAGCCCGAAGCCACCGGTCACGGAGAGCACTCCGAGCACGATCCGGAAGATCACCGGATCGACGTCGCAGTACCGGCCGAGACCGCCGCACACCCCGGCCACCACCTTGTGCCGCGGGCTGCGGTGCAGGCGCGGAGCGGGGGCGGGGGGCGGTGCGGCGCCGGGCGGCGCGTCCTGGGGAACGGTCATGGCTCCATGGTGACGGCCCCCGACCCGCTCCGGCACCCGCCCCTACCCTGGCCGGTCCCTGATATTGGCCCACCCGGATCTCAGGGGCGCCCGAGCCCCGCCCCGACTCCCACCCCGGGCGCCCCTCAGGTCTCTCAGGGTCGAAGTGGGGGCCGCCCCTGATGCCGCCACCCGGACGGACATGTGACGATCGGGGCATGCCAGCCGCCACCACCCGAGCCGCAAGCTCCCACGCCGCCGACCCGGAGGAGCCTCCGCTGCGCAAGCTGTACCGCAGCGCCGACGGCCGGCTCCTCGGCGGGGTGGCGCGCGGACTCGCCGGACATCTCGGACTGCCGGTCGCCTGGCTGCGCTTCGTCTTCCTCGGGCTGTTCTTCGCGGACGGCCTCGGCGCCCTGCTCTACGCGGTCTTCTGGATCGTCGTCCCGCTCGGCGTCGGCGGCGTGGACGGCCCCCGGTCCGTCTTCGAGACCGCCCCCGACGGCACCCGCAGGCTCCGCAAGCCCGACAAGGGCCAGGTCTTCGCCCTCATCGCCCTGTTCTTCGGCGCCGCCATCTTCGTCGGCAACGTCGACATGGGCAGCGAGGCCGACCGCTACATCTGGCCCAGCCTCCTCATCGGCGCCGGCTCCGTCCTGGTGTGGCGCCAGGCCGACAACGCCCGCCGCGCCCGCTGGATGGAAGTCGGCCGCCGCCGCCGCGTCCTGCAACTCGCTCGCGCCCTGGCCGGGGTCGCCCTGGTCGGGCTCGGCCTCGCCGTCTTCATGGTCGTCCGCGGCTCCGCCGCCCAACTGGGCAACGTCATCACCGCGGCCATCGCCGTGCTCACCGGCATCGCCCTGCTCGCCGGCCCCTACCTCGTCCGCATGACCCAGGACCTCTCCGAGGAACGGCTCATGCGCATCAGGGCCCAGGAGCGCGCCGAGGTCGCCGCCCACGTCCACGACTCCGTGCTGCACACCCTCACCCTGATCCAGCGCAACGCCGACGACGCCGGCGAGGTCCGCAGGCTCGCCCGTGCCCAGGAGCGCGAGCTGCGCAACTGGCTCTACAACCCCGAGGGCACCGGCAAGGACGAGGACGACGAACCGGAGACCCTGGCCGACGCCGTCAAGCGGGCCGCCGCCGAGGTCGAGGACAAGCACGGCGTCCCGCTGGAGGTCGTCGTGGTCGGCGACTGCCCGCTCGACGAGAAGCTGTCCGCGCAGATGCAGGCCGCGCGCGAGGCGATGGTCAACGCCGCCAAGTACGGTGGCGAGGGCGGCGCCGTCCAGGTCTACGCGGAGGTCGAGGGCCGCTCGGTCTTCGTCTCCGTGCGCGACCGGGGTCCGGGATTCGACCTGGACGCCGTACCGGGGGACAGAATGGGCGTACGGGAATCGATCATCGGCCGGATGCAGCGCAACGGCGGTACCGCCCGGCTGCGTTCGGTGCCCGGCGGGGGCACCGAGGTCGAGCTTGAGATGGAGAGGACGAGCGATGAACGGGACCAGTGAGGCGAACGGAGGCCCCCGGGGCCCGGAGCGCCGGGTGCGGGTCGTCCTCGTCGACGACCACCGGATGTTCCGCACCGGGGTACAGGCCGAGATCGGCCGCACCGAGGAGACCGGCGTCGAGGTCGTCGGCGAGGCGGCCGACGTCGACCAGGCGGTCACGGTCATCACGGCGACGGGCCCCGAGGTCGTCCTGCTCGACGTCCACCTCCCCGGCGGCGGCGGCGTCGAGGTGCTGCGCCGCTGCGCGCCCCTGATGAGCGCCGCCGAGGACCCGGTGCGCTTCCTCGCCCTGTCCGTGTCGGACGCCGCCGAGGACGTCATCGGGGTCATCCGGGGCGGCGCCCGCGGCTATGTCACCAAGACCATCACGGGCACCGACCTGGTGGACTCGGTCTTCCGGGTCCAGGACGGCGACGCGGTGTTCTCGCCCCGGCTGGCCGGCTTCGTCCTCGACGCCTTCGCGTCCACGGACGCGCCCCCGGTCGACGAGGACCTCGACCGGCTGACCCAGCGCGAGCGCGAGGTCCTGCGGCTCATCGCCCGCGGGTACGCGTACAAGGAGATCGCCAAGCAGCTGTTCATCTCGGTGAAGACCGTCGAGTCCCATGTCTCGGCGGTGCTGCGCAAGCTCCAGCTCTCCAACCGCCACGAACTGACCCGCTGGGCGACGGCCCGCCGCCTGGTCTAGCGCCGTCGCCGCCGCCGTTCGTCCGTCCCCCCCCGGCGTCCGCCGTCCGCCGTTCGCCGGGGGTGGAGGACGGTCTACGCGGGGGCGGCGTCCGGGTCGAGCGAGATGTTCAGCTTCTCGCCGACCCTGCGGTAGCCGATGCCCGCGTAGATCCGTTCCACATCGGCGTCGCCCGGCTCCAGCCACACCACCCGGCAGCCTCGCTCGAACGCGGTGCGGGTCAGGTGGGCGGAGAGCGCGGCGCCGATGCCCCGCCGGCGGAACTCCGCCGCGACCGCGAGGCCCGCAAGCTCGCTGAGCCCGTCCACCGGGACGGAGCAGCCGCCGGCGCCCGCCGGAACGCCG
>NZ_JAKRGC010000121.1 GCF_022347745.1 Streptomyces sp. OfavH-34-F | reverse complement strand
GGGGGACGCGGCCTCGGCGGCCGGGGGAGCGGCCTCGACGGCGGCCACCACGGGCGCGGCGGAGACCGCGACGGTCGCCTTCAGCCCGTCCGGGCGCACCCGCCGCCGTCGTACCGGCGGCGCCCCCGTCCCGTATCCGACCAGCACGTTCCCGGAGCCGGAATCCTCCGTACCGGGGCCGTCGTCCGGGGCGTCCCGGGCGGGCCCGGGCGTTCCGACGGCGACGGTCAGCAGGGGCGCCCCCACGGGAAGCTCCGTGCCCTCGTCACCGAAGCGGGCGGTGACCACACCCCCGTACGGGCAGGGCACCTCCACCATCGCCTTGGCCGTCTCGACCTCGACGACCGGCTGGTCGATGGCGACGACGTCCCCGACCTCCACCAGCCAGCGCACGATCTCGGCCTCGGTCAGGCCCTCGCCGAGGTCCGGCAGCTTGAACTCAAGAACCTGCGGCATCAGTTGTCCGCCTCCCACTGGAGCCGCGCCACGGCGTCGAGGACCCGGTCCACGCCGGGGAGGTGGTGACGCTCCTGCATGGGCGGCGGGTAGGGGATGTCGAACCCGGCGACGCGCAGCACGGGCGCCTCCAGGTAGTGGAAGCACCGCTCGGTGATCCGGGCGGCGATCTCCCCGCCCGGGCCGCCGAAGCCGGTGGACTCGTGGACGACGACCGCGCGTCCGGTGCGGCGGACCGAGGCGGTGACGGTCTCGTCGTCGAACGGAACCAGCGAGCGGAGGTCGACGACTTCGAGGTCCCAGCCCTCCTCGACCGCGGCCTCGGCGGCCTCCATGCAGACGGGCAGGGACGGCCCGTACGTGATGAGGGTGGCGCTGCGGCCGGGGCGGCGGACGACGGCCCGGCCGATGGGCTCCACGGCGGCGGGGCGCTGCGGCGACCAGTCGGCCTTCGACCAGTACAGCCGCTTGGGCTCCAGGAAGACGACGGGGTCGTCCGAGGCGATCGAGGCCCGCAGCAGCCCGTACGCGTCCTCGACCGTGGCCGGGGTGACGACGTGGAGGCCGGGGGTGGCCATGTAGTACGCCTCGGAGGAGTCGCTGTGGTGCTCGACGCCCCCGATGCCGCCGCCGTACGGGATGCGGACGGTGATCGGCAGCGGCATCGCGCCGCCGGTCCGGTTCCGCATCTTGGCGACATGGCTGGCGAGCTGTTCGAACGCCGGATAGGCGAAGGCGTCGAACTGCATCTCCACGACGGGCCGCAGCCCGTACATCGCCATGCCGACCGCCGCCCCGAGGATGCCCGCCTCGGCCAGCGGCGTGTCGGTGCAGCGCTCGTCGCCGAACTCCTTCGCCAGGCCGTCGGTGATCCGGAAGACACCGCCGAGCGTCCCCACGTCCTCCCCGAGGACGTGGACCGTGGGGTCCTCGGCCATCGCGTCGCGCAGGGCGCGCCCCAGCGCCTGCGCCATGGTGGCGGGCTTGGCCTTCGCCGTCCGCTCCCCGGCCGTCGCCGCTGCCGTGGTCATCGCGCCGCTCCCCCGTCCGTGCCGTGCTGGTCGTTCTCCGCGTCCAGTTCCTCCCGCAGGCGGGCCGCCTGCTCGCGCAACTGGGCCGTCTGCTCCTCGTACACATGGGTGAAGAGGGACATCGGGTCGAGCACCGGGTCGGCGTTCATCCGGTCCCGCAGCTGCGCCGCCATCCGTTCGGCGGAGGCACGCGCCTCCTCCCGCCCGGCGTCGTCCAGCAGCCCGCGCCCGGTCAGCTCGCGCTCCAGCAGGAGGACCGGATCGTGGTCGCGCCACAGGTCTACCTCGCCGGCACCGCGGTACCGGGTCGCGTCGTCGGCGTTCGTATGGGCGTCCATCCGGTACGTGACCGCCTCGACGAGGGTCGGGCCGCCTCCGCTCCTGGCCCGCTCGACCGCCTCGGAGAGCACCTGGTGCACCGCGGCCGCGTCGTTCCCGTCCACCAGCCGGCCGGGCATGCCGTATCCCACGGCCTTGTGCGCCAGCGACGGGGCGGCCGTCTGCTTGGCCAGGGGCACGGAGATGGCGAAGCCGTTGTTCTGCACGAGGAAGACCACCGGGGCCCGCCAGACGGCGGCGAAGTTCAGCGCCTCGTGGAAATCGCCCTCGCTGGTGCCGCCGTCGCCGACCATGGCGAGCGCGACGACGTCGTCGCCCTTGAGCCGGGCGGCATGGGCCAGGCCCACCGCGTGCGGCAACTGGGTGGCGAGCGGGGTGCAGAGCGGCGCGATGCGGTGCGCCCTCGGGTCGTAGCCGGTGTGCCGGTCGCCGCGCAGCAGGGTCAGCGCCTCGACCGGGTCCAGGCCGCGCGCCACGGCCGCGAGCGTGTCCCGGTAGCTGGGGAAGAGCCAGTCCCGTTCCTCCAGGACCAGGGCGGCCGCGATCTCGCAGGCCTCCTGGCCGGTGCTCGACGGGTAGACCGCCAGCCGACCCTGCTTGGTCAGCGCGGTCGCCTGCGCGTTGTACCGCCGCCCGCGCACCAGCTCCGCGTAGAGCCGCAGCAACAGCTCGGGGTCGGCGTCGGCCACGGCGTCCGTCCCCAGCACCCGGTAGGGCTCGGGGTCCGGGAGCAGCGGCGCGGGATCGGTCAGCGGCTTCCAGGCCGGGGGCGGCGCGGGCCGGTAGGCGGCCGCACCGGGCAGCTCTTGGACCGTCATGACGGGCACCTCCGAGCATCGAGGGGTGTCGACATAGGGTGATATATCGAAAACGACATGGGGCACAGGTGTGGCGTGCCTCACCTACCGATTGTTCGGTCGCGAGCGCATTTTGGCTACAGGCACCACCAGCCTGTGGACAAACGGTTCTCCACAGCCTGGGATGGGAACAGGTCGTCCAGGACGGGGAGGCGCGGGAACATGGCAGCTGAACAAATGGCCGATGCGGGCGAGGGAGAGGGCCGGATTCCTCCGCCGCGCCCGCTCGATTCGGTCGACCGCGCCATCCTGCGGCTGCTGCAGACGGACGGCCGTGCCTCGATACGGTCGGTGGCCGACCGCGTCCACGTCTCGCGGGCCAACGCCTACGCCCGGATCAACCGCCTCGTCGAGGACGGCGTGATCCGGGGGTTCAGCGCGCGGGTGGACCACGAGCGGGCGGGGCAGGGCGCCTCCGCGTACATCACGCTCAAGATCGTCCAGAACTCCTGGCGGACCGTTCGCGAGCAGCTCCAGGCGCTGCCGGGCGCCACGCACATCGCCCTGGTCAGCGGCGATTTCGATGTGCTGCTGCTGGTGCACACACCGGACAACCGGACGCTGCGCGAGCTGGTGCTGACCCGTATTCAGGCCATTCCCGAGGTGCTGTCCACCCGCACGCTGCTGGTGTTCGAGGAGACGGACCTGGCGCCGGGCCCGGACCGCCCCACGGAACTCGACCGGGACTGAGCGGGGCCGGACCGGGGAGGAAGGCGGTCACGGCCGGGATGGTGGTGCGTACCGCTGAGCTAGTCGGCGGCGGCCGGACGGGACTTCATCCCGTCGAAGGCCAGTTGCACCACGGTGTCGGCGAGCCGGTCCCCCTCGGCCCCACTGCCCGGCAGCGGCCGGTACCACTCCACCAGCGAGTTCACCATGCCGAACAGCAGCCGCGTCGCGAGACGTATGTCCACGTCGGAGCGGAGGTCGCCGTCGTCGACGGCCGCCTTGAGCAGCTCGGCGACCTTCTGGTCGAACTCGCGGCGCCGCTCCAGCGCCCAGCGCTCGGTCTTCGTGTTGCCGCGCACCCGCAGCAGCAGGGTCACGTAGGGGAGTTCGGCTATCAGCACCTCGACGGTACGGCGCGTGACGTACTCGACCCGCTCGATCGCACGACCCCGCGTCGCCCCCGCCTCGTCGAGGATCTCGAACAGCCCGTCGAGCGCCCGGCTGACCGCCCGCCGCAGCAGTTCCTCCTTGCCCACGACGTGGTGGTAGATGGACGACTTGGAGATGCCCGCCGCCTTCGACAGGTGCTCCATGGACGTGCCGTCGTAGCCGCGCTCGTTGAAGACACGGACGGCGACGGTCAGCAGAGTCTCCGGTGTGTACGTGTCCCGCTTGGCCGTGGTCATGCCCGCGATCCTCCCCTACGAGTTGTCCACAGGTTTCGTGGGCCCCCTTGTCCCGACCGATCGTTCGGTTACTCTAACTCTGTCCGCCCGTTCCCGCCCAGCTCGATGAGGAGTTGGTCCGCCATGGCCGCCGAGCTCTCCCCGCACCTGCTGTCCGAGAGGCACCGCCCCACGCTGGACCGGGCCCTGGAAGCGATCCGCACCCGGGAGTACTGGTCCCCGCACCCGGAGCACCCGAAGGCGTACGGAGAGGGCGGCGCTCCCGGGAGCCTCGGGGCCGCCGAGGGCAAGGCCGCCTTCGACGCCGTGCTGCGCACCAGGCTCGACTGGGACCAGCCGGGCACGGACGGCTGGACGGGCGGCGAGGTCTCTCCGTACGGCCCCGAGCTGGGCGTCGAGTACCCCCACGCCGACCCGGACGTGCTGATTCCGGCGATGCGCGCGGGCATGCCCGGCTGGCGGGACGCCGGCGCCGAGACGCGAGCCCTGGTCTGCCTGGAGATCCTGGCGCGGATCAGCGCCCGCACCCACGAGTTCGCGCACGCCGTGATGCACACGAGCGGCCAGGCGTTCATGATGGCGTTCCAGGCGGGCGGACCGCACGCGCAGGACCGCGGTCTGGAGGCCGTCGCCTACGCCTACGAGGAGCAGCGCCGCGCGCCCCGGAGCGCCGACTGGTCCAAGCCGCAGGGCAAGCGCGACCCGCTCGCGCTGCACAAGACGTTCACCCCGGCTGGCCGGGGCGTCTCGCTGCTGATCGGCTGCAACACCTTCCCCACGTGGAACGGCTACCCCGGCCTCTTCGCCTCGCTGGCCACGGGCAACCCGGTCCTGGTCAAGCCGCATCCGCGCGCGATCCTCCCGCTGGCCCTGACCGTCCGGCTGGCCCGCGAGGTGCTCGCCGAGGCGGGCTTCGACCCCAACCTCGTCGCTCTGGCCGCCGAACGGCCGGGCGAGGGCATCGCCAAGGCGCTGGCGGTCCGCCCCGAGGTGAAGATCATCGACTACACGGGCTCCACGGAGTTCGGGAACTGGCTGGAGGCCAACGCCCGCCAGGCCCAGGTCTACACGGAGAAGGCCGGCGTCAACACGGTCGTCGTGGACTCCACCGACGACTACCGGGGCATGCTCGCCAACCTGGCGTTCTCGTTCTCCCTGTACAGCGGCCAGATGTGCACCACCCCGCAGAACGTGCTCATCCCCCGGACCGGCATCGCCACGGACGCCGGCGACAAGACCTACGACGACGTGGTCGGTGACATCGCCGCCGCCGTCACCGGTCTCCTCGGCGACGACGCCCGTGCGAACGGCCTGCTCGGCGCCCTGGTCAACCCGGACGTGCGGGCCCGCCTGGAGGCCGCGGCGGAGCTGGGCGAGGTCGCGCTGCCCTCCCGCGAGGTGACCAACCCCGACTTCCCGGACGCCACCGTCCGCACCCCCGTGATCGTGAAGCTGGACGCCGCCAAGACGGAGGGCGAGCCGCCCTACCTCTCGGAGTGCTTCGGCCCGGTCTCCTTCGCGGTCGCGGTGGACTCCACCGAGGACGCCCTGGAGCTGCTGCGCCGCACGATCCGCGAGAAGGGCGCGATGACGGTCGGCGCGTACACGACGTCCCCGGAGGTGGAACGGGCCGTGGAGGAGGTCTGCCTGGACGAGTCCGCCCAGCTCTCCCTGAACCTGACCGGGGGCGTCTACGTGAACCAGACGGCGGCGTTCTCCGACTACCACGGCTCGGGCGGCAACCCGGCGGCGAACGCGGCTCTCTGCGACGGCGCCTTCGTCTCCAACCGCTTCCGCACCATCGAGGTGCGCCGCCAGCGCTGACGGACCCTGCCCCCGGCCCGCCCGGCGCCCGAACGTCGGGGCTCCGGGGGCCGGGGCCGGGGGCTGCGGAAGCTGAGGGCTCCGAGGGCTGGGGTGGCGCCCCGGGAAGGGCCCGCCTCAGCCAGAAATCACCGCGTACCGGGCGATCCAGGCATGCATGGCGATCGCCGCGGCCGCTCCCGCGTTGATCGACCGGGTGGACCCGAACTGGGCGATCGAGCACACCATCTCGGCGTGCTGCCGCGCCTCCTCGGTCAGTCCCGGCCCCTCCTGCCCGAACAGGAGCACACACCGCCGGGGCAACTCGGTCCGCTCCAGGGGCACCGCTCCGGGCAGGTTGTCGATGCCGATGACCGGCAGGTCCTCGGCCGCCGCCCAGGCGGTCAGGCTCGCCGTGTCCGGGTGGTGCCGGACATGCTGGTAGCGGTCGGTGACCATCGCCCCGCGCCGGTTCCAGCGCCGCCGCCCGACGATGTGGACCTCCTTGGCCAGGAAGGCGTTGGCGGTGCGCACGACGGAGCCGATGTTGAAGTCGTGGCTCCAGTTCTCCACGGCCACGTGGAAGTCGTGGCGGCGCGTATCGAGGTCGGCGACGATCGCCTCGCGGGTCCAGTAGCGGTAGCGGTCGCCCACATTGCGCCGGTCGCCCCCGGCCAGCAGCTCGGGGTCGTACCGTTCGCCCTCGGGCCAGGGCAGCGGATGCGGCCCGACGCCGATCTGGGTGCCGAAGCCCTCGTCGTACTGCGCGGGCTCCTCGCCGACGGGGCTCCCGTCCACGGGCTCGCCGTCCGCGGGGCTCCCGCTGCTCCTGCTACCGGTGCTGCCGGTCTCGCTGCTCACCCGACGAGGGTATGGCTCCCGTCGCCGCCGGACTCCGCCGCCTCCGCGCCGTCCCCGGCAGCGCGGGGTGCGGGCACCTCGGCGGTCCGCCGCCGGAACAGCCGCTGCCGCCCGAGGGCCACCCGCCCGCCCAGCCACACCAGGAACGCGGTCGGCAGGAAGACGGCGTCGGCGGCGATCATCGCCATCGAGAAGAACGGCAGCCCCAGCAGAACCGCGATCCCGGCATGCTCGCAGATCATCGCGACGAGCAGGACGTTCTTGACCCGCCGGTTGAAGAGGGTGAACGGGAAGGCCACCTGAACGATGACCGTGGCGTACGACAGCACCATCACCATGACGCCGCTGGAGGCGAGCAGGTCCGACAGGGCGGGCCACGGGGTGAAGTAGTCCAGCTTGAGCGGGTAGTACAGCGCGGTGCCGTCCTGCCAGCGCGAGCCCTGGATCTTGTACCAGCCGGCCGTCGCGTAGATCAGGCAGACCTCGGCCATGATCACGACGAGCGTGGCATTGTGGGCGAGGTTGGCGATGACGTCGAGCAGGGTGCGCGGCTCGCCGGACGGCGCGTACCTGCCGACGGCCCACCACGCGGCCTGGCCCACCCACAGGCACCACAGGAGGACCGGCAGCCACAGGGTGCCGCCCAGGCCACCGGCTCCGAAGGCCCCGACGAGTACGCAGCCGAGCACCGCCCACAGCACGATCCCGGTGCGCTCCCCGGGGGCCCACCGCCCGGAGGCCTCCGTCTCCGGGCCGGCGTCCGCCGTGTCCCGGGCGCCGCGCCGGGCCCGCCGGGCGTCCAGCGACCAGACCTGCCCGCAGCGGGTCAGGACGAGGTAGATGGCCATCAGGTGGATGACGTTGTCGCCGCCGTCGCCCATGAAGATGCTGCGGTTCTGCAGCGAGAGGACTCCGGCCATGAAGACGACGGAGGTGGCGCGCGTGTGCCAGCCCAGCACGAGCAGGAGGGCCGAGAGCATCGCCAGTGCGTAGACGGCCTCGAACCAGAGGGTGGAGTCCGACCACATGAGAGCGGTGAACGCCCGGTTGCCGGATATCAGCTGCCGCGCCAGGTCCCAGCGCCAGGGCGCGTCGGGGCCGTACATCTCGTGCCGGTGGGGCAGCTCGCGGAGCAGGAACGCCAGGAAGGTGGCGCCGAAGCCGATGCGGACGACCGCCGTCTGGTACGGGCCGAGGGCCGTGGCCGTGACGCGCTGGACGGCGCGGGCGAGCCCGCGGTCCGGGCGGGGCGTGTTCACCGTGCCGCCTCCTGTGAGCCGGCGGCGCCCTCGGGCAGGTCGTCGGGCGTGATCCTCCACCAGGGCAGCACGCGGTAGGAGGGGCCGGTGCCGATCTTCTCGTCGCTCCAGTCGGGCGCGGGCACGGCCCGCACCTCGGACCTGACCTGGATACGGAGGACGGTCCCGCCGTCGTCGTGCGCGCCGAGCCGGAGCATCACGAGCCGGCGGACGTACTTCTCCGAGAGGGTGCCGCGCAGGCCGTTGGGGCGGTTCTTGTCGTCGTGCGATCCGACGTAGAAGTCCCAGGCCCGGCGGAGTTCGTTCTGCTGCACATGGCTGGGCAGCAGATTGCCGCGTATCGCCCGGCCGTCCTCGGCCGAGAGGTCGCGCCAGGCCGAGGTGCGCGGGCCGCTGGGACCGGCGGTCTCGGTGCGGACCTGCACGGAGACGTTCTGCTGGAGCGGGTTGGGGGCGAAAAGCTTCCAGTTCTGCTCGAACTCGGGGTAGACCCACTCGTCGACGGCCTCGCCGTGCTTCTTGGTCAGTGTGTTGGAGGGCGCGACGTGCAGGAACACCATGGCCAGTTGCGCGCAGGCCAGCACCGCGAAGACCGCGAGGGCCAGCGCGGCGACGATCTGGTACGGAAACGAGAGCCCGGCCATTCCGCCACCCCCGCCGGCGCCGCTGTCGTCGTCCGAATCCATCCCGCCCCGATCGCGCCGCTCGTCACTCGGTTATCCACAGGGTTGACACCCTACGGGCCCCGGACTCACCATTGAAGACGGTGAACCGAACGATCGGTCGGTAGGGAGTCGGGGATGACGGCAGGGACTGCGAGCCGGGCAACGCGAGCGGCTGCGGACGGTGCACAGGGGGCGGACGCCGCCCTGCAGGAAGCCTTCGACGCCGCGGTGGCGGCCGACGAGCGCATCGAGCCGCGCGACTGGATGCCGGACGCCTATCGCGCCTCGCTGGTCAGGCAGATGGCCCAGCACGCCCACTCCGAGATCATCGGCATGCAGCCGGAGGCCAACTGGATCACCCGCGCCCCCTCGCTGCGCCGCAAGGCCATCCTGATGGCCAAGGTGCAGGACGAGGCGGGCCACGGACTGTATCTGTACAGCGCCGCCGAGACCCTGGGCACCGGCCGCGACGAACTGCTCGACAAGCTCCACGCGGGCCGCCAGCGGTATTCGTCGATCTTCAACTACCCGACGCTGACCTGGGCGGACGTGGGCGCGATCGGCTGGCTGGTGGACGGTGCCGCGATCACCAACCAGGTCCCCCTCTGCCGCTGCTCCTACGGCCCCTACGCCCGCGCGATGGTCCGCATCTGCAAGGAGGAGTCGTTCCACCAGCGCCAGGGCTACGAACTGCTCCTCGCGCTGAGCAACGGCACCCCCGCGCAGCACGAGATGGCTCAGGACGCCGTGGACCGCTGGTGGTGGCCCTCCCTGATGATGTTCGGCCCGCCGGACGACGCCTCGGCCCACTCGGCGCAGTCGATGGCCTGGAAGATCAAGCGCCACTCCAACGACGAACTGCGCCAGCGCTTCGTGGACATCTGCGTCCCCCAGGCCGCCGCGCTCGGCCTGTCCCTCCCCGACCCGGACATCCGGTGGAACGAGGAGCGCGGCCACCACGACTTCGGCGCGATCGACTGGACGGAGTTCCAGGAGGTCCTCAAGGGCAACGGGCCGTGCAACGAGCAGCGCCTCGGGCAGCGCCGCCGCGCGCACGAGGAGGGCGCCTGGGTCCGCGAGGCCGCCGCAGCGTACGCCCGCAAGCACACGTCCGGCGCGGGTCCGGCCGTACCGAATGGAAAGGCGACAGCATGAGCAGTTCGACGGACTGGCCGCTGTGGGAGGTGTTCGTCCGCTCGCGGCGCGGGCTCTCCCACACCCACGCCGGCAGCCTGCACGCACCGGATGCCGACATGGCCCTGCGCAACGCGCGGGACCTCTACACCCGCCGGTCCGAGGGGGTCTCGATCTGGGTCGTGCCGTCCACCCACATCACGGCCTCCTCCCCGGACGAGAAGGACTCCTTCTTCGAGCCCGCCGGGGACAAGCCGTACCGGCACCCCACGTTCTACGAGATCCCGGACGGAGTGAAGCACCTGTGACCGCGGCCCTCGCCCTCGGCGACGACGCGCTGGTGCTCTCGCACCGGCTGGGGGAGTGGGCGGGCCACGCCCCGGTCCTGGAGGAGGAGGTGGCCCTCGCCAACATCGCCCTCGACCTGCTGGGCCAGGCCCGGCTGCTGCTCTCCCTCGTGGGCGACGAGGACGAACTGGCCTACCTCCGCGAGGAGCGCGCCTTCCGCAACGTCCAGCTGGTCGAGCAGCCGAACGGCGACTTCGCCCACACCATCGCCCGACAGCTCTACTTCTCCGTCCACCAGCAGGGGCTGTACGAGGCGCTGGCAGCCGGTGGCGGCCCGTTCGCGGGGATCGCGGCCAAGGCCGTCAAGGAGGTCGCCTACCACCGGGACCACGCCGAGCAGTGGACGCTCCGCCTCGGCGACGGCACCGACGAGAGCCACGAGCGGATGCAGCGGGCGACGGACGCCCTATGGCGCTACACCGGCGAGCTGTTCCAGCCGGTCGAAGGCGTCGACGTGGACTGGCAGGCCCTGCACGACCGCTGGCTGGAGACCGTCGGCGACATCCTCGCCCGGGCCACCCTGACCGTCCCGGCGGGCCCCCAGTCCGGCGCCTGGACGGCCGGGGCGGGCCGGCAGGGCATCCACACCGAACCCTTCGGCCGGATGCTCGCCGAGATGCAGCATCTGCACCGCAGCCACCCGGGGGCGACATGGTGACCCGGACCTCCGTGGAGGAGGAGCTGCTGTCCCTCGCGGGCTCGGTGCCCGACCCCGAGCTGCCCGTGCTCACGCTGGAGGACCTGGGCGTGGTCCGTGGCGTCGAGGTCGGCGAACCGGGCCGGGTCACCGTCCGGCTCACGCCGACCTACTCCGGCTGCCCCGCGATAGAGGCGATGGCCGCCGACATCGAACACGTGCTGCACGCCCACGGGGTGGCCGAGGTGTCCGTGGAGACGGTCCTCTCCCCGGCCTGGACCACGGACGACATCACGGCCGAGGGCCGCCGCAAGCTCGCCGAGTTCGGCATAGCGCCGCCCCGGCCCCGCGACACCGCGTCCGGCGGGCCCGTGCCGCTCACCCTGGCCGTCCGCTGCCCGCACTGCGGCTCGACCGAGACGGAGCTGCTGAGCAGGTTCTCGTCCACCGCCTGCAAGGCACTCCGGCGCTGCGTGGCCTGCCGGGAGCCGTTCGACCACTTCAAGGAGTTGTGAATGTTCCATCCGCTCCGGGTCAGCGGGATCGAACGGCTCACGGACGATTCGGTCGCCGTCACCCTCGCTGTCCCGCCCGACCTGCACGACACCTTCCGGCACCAGCCCGGCCAGCACCTCAACGTCCGCTACACCGTGGACGGCGAGGAGGTCCGCCGCTCGTACTCGATCTGCGCCCCGGCCCCCGAGCAGTCGGCCGCCCCGGCGCTCCGGGTGGGCATCCGCCTCGTGGACGGCGGCGCGTTCTCCACGTACGCCCTCAAGGAACTGCTGGTCGGGGACACGATCGAGGCGATGCCCCCGATGGGCCGCTTCGTGCTGAAGCCCCGCCCCGGCCGGTTCGCGGCGATCGTCGGGGGCAGCGGCATCACCCCGGTGCTGTCGATGGCGGCCACGCTGCTCACCCGCGAACCGGACGCCACGTTCTGCCTGATCCGCAGCGACCGGACCGCGGCGTCGACGATGTTCCTGGACGAGGTCGCCGATCTGAAGGACCGCTACCCGGACCGGTTCCAGCTGGTCACCGCGCTGTCGCGGGAGGAGCAGCAGGCCGGTCTGCCCTCGGGCCGGCTGGACGGCGAACGGCTGCGCGGGCTGCTGCCCGCGCTGCTCCCGGTGGCCGGGATCGACGGCTGGTTCCTGTGCGGGCCGCTGGGCCTGGTCCGGGCCGCCGAGGGCGCGCTGCGGGAGCTGGGCGTGGACCGCTCCCGCGTCCACCAGGAGATCTTCCACGTCGAGGACGGACCTGCCGCTCCCGCCGGCCCCCGGATCGAGGCCCCCGCCGGAAGCACGCTCACCGCGACCCTCGACGGCCGGTCCGGGACCTGGCCGGTGGCCGAGGGCGAGTCGCTGCTGGAGACGGTGCTGCGCAGCCGTTCGGACGCGCCGTACGCATGCAAGGGCGGCGTCTGCGGGACCTGCAGGGCGTTCCTGGTCTCGGGCGAGGTACGGATGGACCGCAACTACGCCCTGGAGCCCGAGGAGACGGAGGCGGGCTATGTGCTGGCCTGCCAGTCCCGCCCGGTGACCGAGGAGGTCGCCCTCGACTTCGACCGCTGAGCGGACGGGCCCGCCGACGCGGAGGGCCCGCGCCCGGTCAGGTCAGGTCAGGCGACAAAGGCCGGGGTGCCGTTGTCGGTGACCATCGGGCGACCCGCGCCGTCCCAGGCGAGCATGCCGCCGTCGACGTTCACGGCGTCGATGCCCTGCTGCACCAGGTACTGGGTGACCTGGGCGGACCGGCCGCCGACCCGGCACATCACGTGCACGCGCCGGCCGTCCTCCACGGCCTCGGTCACCTCACCGAAGCGGCCCACGAAGTCGCTCATCGGGATGTGCAGGGCGCCCTCGACGTGTCCGGCCGCCCACTCCTCGTCCTCGCGGACATCGAGCACGAGGCCGTCCGCCGGGACCGAGGCGACGTCGACGGTGGGAAGCGGGCCGAAGTTCATGGGTCATGCCTTCTCTCGTCAGGGCGCTCCGGAGTCACCGAAAACGCTACTGCACCAGAGCCGCGAGTTCCGCCTCGCGCTTCGAGACCTCGCCCAGCAGCTGCTCGGCGATCTCCTCCAGGAGCTGGTCCGGGTCGTCGGGGGCCATCCGCAACATGGCGCCGATCGCGCTGTCCTCCAGCTCCTGGGCGACCTCGGACAGCAGTTCCTTGCGGCGGGTCAGCCAGTCCAGCCGGGCGTACAGCTCGTCGGTCTCGCTCAGCTCGGGCAGGGGGGCGGCAGGACCGGCCGCCCATTCGTCGGCCAGCTCCTTGAGCAGGGCCTCGTCCCCGCGCCCGTAGGCGGTGTTGACGCGGGCGATGAACTCGTCCCGCCTGGCCCGCTCCGCGTCGTCCTGGGCGAGGTCCGGGTGGGCCCGGCGGACCAGATCGCGGTACAGCTTGCGGGCTTCCTCGGTGGGCCGGACCCGCTTGGGCGGCCGGACCGGCTGATCGGTCAGCATCGCCGACGCCTCCGGGGACAGCCCGTCGGAGTCCATCCAGTCGTGGAACAGCTCGTCCACGCCCGGCATGGGCATCACGACCGCCCGCGCCTCCTGGGCCTTGCGCAGGTCCTCCGGGTCGCCGGTCCTGGCCGCCCGCGCCTCGGCGATCTGCGCGTCCAGCTCGTCGAGCCGCGCGTACATCGGGCCGAGCCGCTGGTGGTGCAGCCGGGAGAAGTTCTCCACCTCGACCCGGAACGTCTCCACCGCGATCTCGAACTCGATCAGCGCCTGCTCCGCCACCCGCACGGCGTGCGCGAGGCGCGCCTCGGGCCGCGCCGCCCCGGCGGGCTCCGTCGCCTCCGACGCCTCGTCGCGGACGGCGTCCGGCCGTGCCTCGTCCTGCAGGTCTTCGTCGTTCCGGGAGGTAGGCGCCCCGGCGGCTTCGTGGCTCACCCGTCCAGCGTATGGCCCCGCGCCGTCCCCGTGGACTACACCCCGCTCTCGGCGGCCATCCGCCCCGCCGCTATCGCCCGCACCAGCTCCGCGTGGTCCGCCTCCGTGCGGTCGGCGTAGGTCACCGCGAAGGCCGCCACCGCCTCGTCCAGTTCGTCGTTCTTGCCGCAGTAGCCCGCCAGCAGCCTCGGGTCCGCGCTGTGCGCGTGGGCCCGCGCCAGCAGCGCCCCGGTCATGCGTCCGTAGTCGTCCACCTGGTCGGCCGCCAGGGCGGCGGGGTCGACACTGCCCTTCCGGTTCCTGAACTGCCGGACCTGGAAGGGCCGGCCGTCCACCGTGGTCCAGCCCAGCAGATGGTCGCTGACGACCTGCATCCGCTTCTGCCCGAGCACCACGCGCCGCCCCTCGTGCACGATCTCCGGCACCGGGAATCCCACGGCGGCCAGGTGCGGGGCCAGGACGGAGGGCCTGGCCTCCTTCACCTGGAGCACCAGCGGCTCCCCCCGGTGGTCCAGCAGCAGCACCACGTAGGAGCGGGTGCCCACGCTGCCCGTGCCGACCACCCGGAACGCCACGTCGTGTATCGCGTAGCGGGCCAGCAGCGGCAGCCGGTCCTGGGAGACGGTCCCCAGGTAGTCGCCGAGCCCTTCCGCCACGGCGGCCGCCTCGCCGTCCGCGACCCGGCGCAGCACCGGGGGCGCGTCGACGAAACGCCGGCCGCCGTCCTCGCCCTTCTCCGTGGACTTGGCGGCGAAGCGGGCGCTGGTGTTGTTGCGGG
This sequence comes from Streptomyces sp. OfavH-34-F, assembly GCF_022347745.1. GTDB lineage: Bacteria > Actinomycetota > Actinomycetes > Streptomycetales > Streptomycetaceae > Streptomyces. Next base: position 3,701 of record NZ_JAKRGC010000121.1, on the reverse strand, counting down.
CCTTCTCGGACACCCGCTCCAGGGTGCCGAGCAGGTCCCGCGCGTCGGCGTGGGAGACGAGCTCCTCGTCCGCGATGGCGTTCCAGGCGTCCAGCGCGGGCATCCGGGCCAGCAGCCGCATCGTCCGCCGATAGGCGCCCACGGTGTCGTACGCGGCCTTGCGGCAGACGTCCTCGTCGGCGCCGGCCTCCCGCCCGGCGAGCACCAGGGACGTCGCCAGGCGCTTGAGGTCCCACTCCCAGGGCCCGGACACGGTTTCGTCGAAGTCGTTGAGGTCGATGACGAGGCTGCCCCGGGCGTCGCCGTACAGGCCGAAGTTGGCCGCGTGCGCGTCGCCGCAGAGCTGGGCGGCCACGCCAGTGACCGGGGTGCCCGTGAGGTCATGGGCCATCAGGCCGGCCGAACCGCGCAGGAAGGCGAACGGGGTGGCGGCCATCCGGCCCACGCGTATCGGCGTCAGCGCCGGCACCCGGCCCCGGTTGGACTCCTCGACCGCGCGCACCGCGTCGGGCCGGTCGGCGGGCAGGGTCAGCGAGGCGTGCGAGGACCGGGGCACCCGTGCCCGCAACGCCTTGCCCCGCTCCTTCAGGCCCCCCGCGCCCTCCGCGTACGCCGTGTCGTTCCGGTGCGCGAAGCCCGGCACGGCCGGTATGCGCGGCTCGTCCGGACCGGCCGGGCGGGCGGTCTCCGCCACCGTCACCGCTTCCACACCGCCGGGACCGGCCGGCCGTCCCTGCGGCAGCGTCGTTCCGATTCGGTCCATGGCGCGCGGCCTCCCCCACCCCTGCCCGGCGCGGCCGCCGGGTCATGCCCCACAACAACTGCCGCCGACGGTACCGCCGTACACCGACCGCCGTCTCCCCCTGTGGAAAACTCCGGCAGAACTCTTCTCTTCGCTGGTCAGCACCCCGAAACCGGGGTTCCGCCGACCAGGCCCCGGCCGGGGGTCAGACCGCCACCGCCTCCTCCATCTCCTCTTCCTCGTCGGCCGACGAGACGGCCGGGGAGGAGGCCGAGGGGGCGGCCGAGGCCGCTGCCCCGGCGCCGGCGGCGGAGGCCATGGTGGCCGCGGTCCCGCGCTTCCTCTCCGCCAGCCCGGCGAGCCCCGTCACCGCCAAGCCCGCCGCGAACCAGAGGGCCAGCACCAGCACGTGGCCGCCCAGCGCGTGGCCGCCGAAGTACACATGGCTGCGGACGCCCTCCACGAAGCCCGCGCCGTTCCAGAAGGAGTGCAGCGCTCCGAAGAAGCCGGGTTGCAGTTCGGGGCGGAAGATCCCGCCGGAGCTGGTGAAGTTGAGCATCACGAACAGCACCATCACGCCGAGCGTCGTCCAGCGCTTGAGAAAGGTGTGCAGGCCTACGCCGATCAGCAGGATGCCCGCCGAGTAGAGCCAGGCCATGGCCCAGAGCCCCGCGAGCCCCTGGTCGACCAGCCCGAACAGCGGCCCCGCGAACAGCGCCCCGATGCCGCTCACCACCAGCGAGGCGCCCAGCGCGAGCGCCGCCCGCACCCTCAGCCGCAATACCGCTCCGGCTCCGCCGATCACGGCGACGGAGGCGTACGAGCCGATGCTCACGGCGACCAGCAGGAAGAAGATGCCCTGGCCGGTGGGGTCGCCGTCCGCCGTGGGCGCCGTGTCGGTCACCTTCAGCGGGGCGCCCTGCGCGGCGGCGACCCGCGTGAAGACCTTCTCGACGGCCGTCGCGCTGGTGTCGGACGAAGCGGAGGCGACGAGCAGTTCGGGTGCCTCGCCGGGCAGGTAGGCGCCGTAGCTGGCCTGCGTGCGCAGGTGCTCCGCCGCGGTGGCGCGGTCGGGGACGGTCCGCACGCTCAGCGCCCCGTCCCCCTCGTCCTGGAGGCTCTGCGCCAGCACCTGGGCGCTCGCCCCCGAGCCGACCACGTCCACCCGCAGATCGTGCGGCTGCGGGGCGTGGAAGGCGCCGAGGTAGGCGAGCCCCATGCCGACGCACATCAGCAGCGGGGTGACGAGATGGCTCAGTACGTGACGCAGCGCGCCCGCCGGTGAACCGGCGGCGGCGCTCGTGCCTGCGGACATGCGGACTCCAGACGACCGGCCGATCAGTTGGCTCCCCACCCAACTGGTTGGCTTTTACAACTTCAATTCCGTTGTACTATACAACTGAACTTTCGAGGAAGGCGAACCCGTGCCAGGCACCCCCGGAGACCGCGAGGAGTCGCTGGACGTCATCCAGCGCGAACTGACCGCCTTCGCCCGCCGTGCGCGGGCCGCAGCGGCCCGGCTCCATCCGGAGCTGCCCCTCGTCTCGTACACGCTGCTCGCCCACATCGCCGACCAGCAGGGATGCCGGGCGACCGATCTGGCGGCGCACTACATGCTCGACAAGTCCACGGTCAGCCGACAGGTCGCCGTCCTGGCGAAGCTGGGCCTGGTCGAGCGGCACCCCGATCCGGACGACCACCGCATCCAGGTCCTGCACCCCACCGAGGCCGGCACCCAGGCCCTCGCCGCCAGCCAGGCCAGCCGACGCGCCGCCTACCAGGAGCGCCTCGCGGACTGGACGGCGGACGACCTCTCCCGGTTCGCCGCCTATCTCCAGCGGTACAACGCGACGGGCGACGCGTCACCGTCGTAATCCGGGCGTTTCACGTGAAACCAAACACGTACGAGCCCGCCGAACCCCACACGAAGAAGCCCCCCAGGCCGAGGCCTGAGGGGCTTCCTTCTTGTGCGCGAGGGGGGATTTGAACCCCCACGTCCATAAGGACACTGGCACCTGAAGCCAGCGCGTCTGCCGTTCCGCCACTCGCGCAAGAGTGGTGTTTCCAGACTCTCTCACCTTTCGGTGCGAGCGCCTGGCGACATCCGGAAGATTAGCACGCTGGACAGGGTGGATTCACATCCGTTGTTTCGCCGGCCGCTCGTGGGGCACTCGCCGCACGCCCGGTCCCGGTGACGGGGCGTCTGAGCCGAGGTTCGCGGAACGTCCGAAAGGAACCGGGAACCCGGAACGGCCGCCCCCACTCCTCCTGAGTGCGTCCAAGGTGCGGGACACTGTGAGGAGGCCACCTCTACGATCCGTGTGAGGGGGGACACTCGTCCCCGGGCCAGACAAGGGGAACCAGCCGATTTCCCGACGCGTGGATACGATCAGTAAGCAGTACAGGGACGATGACACCGGAGGAGGTGCCCCATGGGAGTGATGAAGCGTTTCGAGCAGCGTCTCGAAGGTCTGGTCAACGGCACTTTCGCCAAGGTCTTCAAGTCCGAGGTCCAGCCGGTCGAGATCGCGGGTGCCCTCCAGCGGGAGTGCGACAACAACGCCACCATCTGGAACCGTGAGCGCACCGTCGTCCCCAATGACTTCATCGTGGAGCTGAGCGCGCCCGACTACGAGCGCCTGAGCCCCTACTCCGGCCAGCTGGGCGACGAACTGTCCGGGCTCGTCCGGGACTACGCCAAGCAGCAGCGGTACACCTTCATGGGCCCGATCAAGGTGCACCTGGAGAAGGCGGAGGACCTCGACACCGGCCTCTACCGCGTCCGCAGCCGCACCCTGGCGTCCAGTTCCTCCCAGGGACAGGGGCAGGGGCCGGGGCAGAGCTATGGCGGCCAGTCCCCCCAGCAGGGCTACCCGAACCACGGCCGCCCCGCCCCACAGGCTCCCGGCGGCTACGGCTATCCACCGGCCTCCGCCCCGCCCATGCCCGCGGCCCCGCC
>NZ_JAKRGC010000120.1 GCF_022347745.1 Streptomyces sp. OfavH-34-F | reverse complement strand
GGGGCGCGGGGGCGCGGCGCCCGGCGGGGCCGGCCGGCCGGGCGGGTGACCCCCGCGCCGGGGGCCGGAAGGGTCGATGCCGCTGCAAGGCCTGGAATGTCCGAATAAGGACGGCGGCGCTCTCGCGACGGCCCGCCGATTGACCCGATGACATGAACGGTGATTCGGTGCCGGTCGTGCCGAATTCGGAGGATCATCTTCCACAAAATGGGCCCGAAGTCGCCCCGGATGGCGCGCCGATACGGCCCGAACGGCCAGGGAAGTGCGCGATGTCATCGGAACACATGACGAATGTCATGTGTATGCATGCACCCTACAACTCCTAGCCTTACCTGGAACACCTCGACGTGATTTCATACGCGGGTTGGCCTGGAGGCACGCGCGGGCCAAGTAGTACGGAACCGAAGGGGGACCCCATGTCAGAGCCAGCGACGCAAGTCACCGGAGAGCAAAGACCTGACGTTCGGAATCAGCCAAAAAAAATTGGAGTTTTTTCCGAGAGTGAGATAGTGCGCCACGGCCTGTGGAGCATGCTGCAACTCACTCCCCACCTGCAGCCCGTGGAGCACCGCTTCTCACTGGACCTCAACCCGCTCGACCTGGCCCTGCTCAGCGAGCGGTCGGTGGACATCGTTATCGTCGACTACAACCCGGTTCGCGAAGCGGACATACGAGAGCTTATAGAAAAATGTAGCTCTTACTCGTTACCGGTCGTCATCCTCATTAATTCAGAGGAACCGGAACTGTGCGACATGGCCCTTCAGATTCCGGCGCAGGGATTCCTGGTCCCGTCCGAGCTCACGCTCCACGAACTTGCCGCAGCTCTCGGCAAAGTGGCGGACGGGACGCTGCACCTGCCGCCTGTCTTCGCGAAGCGGCTCCTGTCCCGGGCCCGGCACCAGACGGCCGCCGCGGCACCCGTTTCCTACGGGCACACCGCGCTCACGCCCCGCGAACAGCAGGCGCTCGAACTGCTCGTCGAGGGACTGGCCAACAAGCAGATCGCCCGGCAGCTGGGCATCTCGCAGCACGGTGCCAAGCGACTGGTGGCCAACGTCCTCAGCAAGCTCAACTGTCCCAACCGCACCATGGCGGTCGCCGTGGCGCTGCGTGAACACCTCGTCGACCGCCCCGGAGGGGGCGCCGGCACCCGGACGGCCATCCGCCCGCACGCACGCGCGTAACCGATCGATCGCCACCCCCGAATGCCCGGCCGACCTCCCCGTCGGCCGGGCATTCGCCGTTCCTCGCCGAAGGGCGTAGCCGAACGGCCGTTCGGCCATACCCACTTGGCGTCTCCTCCGGGTATCGCGCGCCGCCGCACCACTGGCGAGGATCCGACTCACGTGCCGCTCCGACGCGGCGTGACAGCTCTTCCCTGGAGGTGCGCCGTTCATGGCCTCTCAAAACCCGGCCCCCGGCCTCGCGTCCGAGAGTTCCCGGACTCTCGTCGACCGGGTGCGAGCTCTGGCGGAGGAGCGGCGGAACGATCCCGCCTTCCGCTTCCTGAACAGCGACGGCACCGAACAGGGCCTGCTCACCTTCGGGGAGCTGGACCGTGCCGCCCGCGCGACCGCCGCGGGGATCGTGCGCGAGACGAAGGGTGAGCGGGGCGCCCGGGTGCTGATGCTCCAGCCGCCCGGTCTCGAATACGTCACCACCTTCCTCGGCTGCCTCTACGCCGGCGCGGTCGCCGTCACCTCCTACCCCCAGGTGCTCACCCGGCACCGGCAGAGGCTCGCCGCCCTCGTCGCCGACGCGCGCCCCGCGCTGGCCGTCACCGGCGGCGAGGCCACGGCCGCCGCGGGCCGCCTGGCCGCCGCCGGGGTGGAGTTCCCCGGACTGCGCTGGCTCGACGCGGCGGAGCTCCCCGGCGACCCCGACGGAACGCGGCTCCCGGTCGTCGGCCCCGAGGACCTGGCCTTCCTGCAGTACACGTCCGGAACCACGAGTTCCCCGCGCGGGGTCATGGTGACCCACAGGAACATCACCGCCAACTCCGCCGGGCTCAGCGGGCGTCTGGGCTACAGCCCCGCGTCGCGCATGGTGAGCTGGCTGCCGCCCTACCACGACATGGGCCTCATCGGCGGCATCCTGCAGCCGCTGCACGTCGGCTTCGAGTGCGTCCTGATGGCTCCGGCGACCTTCGCCGCGGACCCGTTCCAGTGGCTCCACGCGATGTCGGCCTACCGGGGCACCTGCACCTTCGCCCCGACCTTCGCCCTCGACCTGTGCGCCGACCGCATCCCCGAGGAGCAGCGCCGCACGCTCGACCTGAGCGCCTGGGACAGCCTGGTGGTGGGCGCCGAGACCGTACGGGCCGACGCCGTCGAGCGCTTCCGCGAGAACTTCGGGGCGTACGGCGCCCGGCCCGCCCTGATCTGCGGCGGCTACGGGCTCGCCGAGTCCACGCTCGCCGTCTCCGTGGCGGCGCCCGCTTCGGAGCCCGTGTTCGTGGACGTCTCCGCCGCCGGGCTGGAGCAGCGCCGGGTCGTTCCGCCCACGGAGGCGGCGGACCGCAGCACGCTCGTCGGCTGCGGCACCAACATCGACGAACGGCAGCGCATCCGCATCGTCGACCCCGAGTCGCACCGCCCCTGCGGTCCGGAGGAGGTCGGCGAGATCTGGGTGTCGAGTCCCAGCGTGGCCTCGGGCTACTGGGGCCGCGAGGAGGCCACGGAGCAGACCTTCCGCGCCACCACGACCGAGGGCGACGGGCCCTACCTGCGCACCGGTGACCTGGGCTTCCTCCGCGACGGCACGCTGTTCGTGTGCGGCCGGATCAAGGACCTGGTCATCATCGGGGGGCGCAACCTCTACCCGCAGGACATCGAGGCGTGCGCCGGCGTCGCCCACCCGGGCATCCGGCGCAACCTCTGCGCGGCCACCGGCCTGCCGGGCGTGGACGGCGGCCCCGAGCGGCTCCTCGTCGTCGCCGAGGTCGAGCGGCACGTGGAGGACACGGAGCACCCGGAGATCGCCCGGGCCATCCGCAACGCCGTCACGGCCGGGTTCGAGGTCCAGGTCGACACGGTGGTGCTCATCAGGGCCGCCTCCATGCCCCGCACCTCCAGCGGCAAGATCCAGCGGCACGCCTGCGCCCAGGGCTTCCTGGCGGGCGAGCTGAAGGAGCGCTACCGGTGGTCGGCCGACGGCGCGAGCGCCGCGACGGGCACCACGGCGGGCACCACCGCCCCGAAGACGGCCGCACCGGCCGCCACCGGCGGGCAGGCCCCCGCGGGCGGCCAGGGCTCGCCGCTGCGCGACCTGGTGCTGGCTCTCGACCCGTCGCTGCGCGCCTCCGTCATCGAGGCGGACCTGCGCCGGCGCCTCGACGTCACGGCGACGGCCGCCGACACGGCCTCCCTCTCGCTGGCGAACCTGGGCGTCGGCTCCCTGCGCGCCTTCACGATGCACCACCAGATCGAACGGGACTACCGGGTCCGGCCGCCGCTGGACGGCCTGCTCGAGATGACCTTCCCCGAACTGGCGCAGGCCGTCGTCGACGCGCTCGCCGACACCCCCGCCCCCGGCGAACCCGACGGCGCGCTCACCCCGGCGCTCCCGGCCTCCGCCTTCACGGGCGAGGACCCGTACGCCCCGTTCCCGCTGACCGACCTGCAGCACGCCTACTTCGTCGGCCGCAGCGCCGGCTACCGCCTGGGCGGGGTCTCCACGTACTTCTACGCGGAGTTCGACGCCCCCGAGGACCTCGACCTGCCCCGGCTGCTGGCCGCGCTCGACACCGTCGTACGCCGGCACGACATGCTGCGGGCCGTCGTCACCGCGGACGGGGAGCAGCGGGTGCTGCCCCCGGAGGAGACCGGTCCGGTGCCGGTCGTCCGGCACGACCTGACGGGCCTGGGCGCTGCCGAGGCGGAGCGCCGTCTCACCTCGGTGCGCGACGCCCTCTCGCACCGGGTCCTGCCCCTGGACACCTGGCCGCTGTTCTGCCTGGAGGTGTCCGACCTCCCCGGTGGACGGCACCGGCTGCACTTCGGCCTCGACCTGCTCATCGCGGACGTGCGCAGCGCCCAGATCCTGTTCCGCGAGTGGGAGGCGTGCTACCGCGACCCGGAGGCCACCCGCCACCTGCCCGAACTCACCGTGTCCTTCCGGGACCTGGTGCTGGCGGCCGAACGCGGCAAGGAGAGCCCCCGGCGGCGCCGGGCGCAGGCGTACTGGGCGGAGCGGATCGCCACGCTCCCTCCCGCGCCCCGCCTCCCCCTGCTCCCCGTGGCCGGGGACGGACCGCACCCCTTCTCGCGGCTCTCCGGCCGGATCGGGAAGAGCGCGTGGCGCTCGATCCGCGACCTGGCCGCCGACCGGGCGCTGACCCCCTCGGCGGTGCTGCTGGCCGCGTACGCCTGCGCCCTCGGCGCGTGGAGCACGACCGGCCGCTTCTCGCTCCACGTCACGCTGTTCAACCGGCCCCAGGAGCCGGCCGGCGCGGACGCCGTCATCGGGGACTTCACGTCCGTGACCCTGCTGGAGGTGGACCTGACCCGGCACGGCGGCGAGGAGGCGTTCACCGAGCTGGCGCGGAGCATCCAGCGCCGGCTCTGGGCGGACCTGGACCACCGCGAGTACAGCGCCGTGGAGGTGCTGCGCGACCTGCGCAGGTCCGGCCGGGACGACGAGGACCTCTTCGCCGCGCCCGTCGTCTTCACCAGCGGCCGCGACAACGGCGGCGGTCCCGGTGGTGCCGGGGCGGGGGACGACGACCTGCCGGTGGGCTGGCTCGGCGAGATGGCGTACGCGGTGTCGCAGACCCCGCAGGTCCTGCTCGACCACCAGATCTTCGAGCGGGACGGGGAGGCGCTGCTCAGCTGGGACGTGGTCCGGGACATGCTGCCGCCGGGCGTGCCCGAGGACATGTTCGACGCGTATGTGCGGCTGCTCGGCTCGCTGGCCGACCCCGCCGCCTGGGACCGCCCGGCCCGGCCCGTCCCGGCCGCGCACACCGCGCTCGTGGAGCGGGTCAACGACACGGCAGGACCGTTGCCCGGGGGCCCGCTGCACGGCCCGCTGCTGGAGCGGGCCGCGCGTGACCCGGAGGCCGTCGCCGTGGTCTCCGGAGAACGCCGGCTGACCTACGGGGAGCTGGTCGGCCACGCCCGGCGCGTCGCCGCCGAGCTGGTGGACGGCGCCGGGGACCGGGACGGTGCCCCGGGCGAGCGGCTGATCGGCATCGCCATGGAGAAGTCCGCGGAGCAGGTGGTGGCCGCGCTCGCCGTGCTCATGGCCGGCGCCGCCTACCTGCCGCTCGACCCCGGACTCCCGCCGGAGCGCCGGGACTTCCTCGCCGCCCACGGCGGCCTGGACACGGTGCTGGTGCGGCCGGGCCGACCGGAGCACACGCCGGACGGCCTGCGGGCGGTCCCGGTGGACCTCGACCGGCCGTACGCCGGGCACGACGGCGACGCCCTCGCCGGCGGGCCGGGCGATCCCGGCGACCTGGCGTACGTCATCTTCACCTCCGGCTCCACCGGGGTGCCCAAGGGCGTGGCCGTCTCCCACCGGGCCGCGCTGAACACCTGCGCCGACATCAACGAGCGCTTCGGCGTGACGGCGGCGGACCGGGTGCTCGGGCTGTCCTCGCTCAGCTTCGACCTCTCCGTCTGGGACGTCTTCGGCGTGCTCGGGGCGGGCGGCACGCTGGTGCTCCCCGAACCCGCCGCCCGCCGCGACCCCGCCCGCTGGCAGCAGCTGCTGACGGAGCACCGGGTCACCCTGTGGAACTCGGTGCCGGCGCTGATGCAGATGTACGTGGAGCACCTCGCCGGCACCACCGGCGCCCCGGCCGGACCTGACGGCCCGGATGCCGGACCGCTGCGGCTCGCGCTGCTCAGCGGCGACTGGATACCGCTCGACCTGCCGGGGACGCTGTGCGCCCGGTTCCCCGGGATCGAGGTCGTGAGCCTCGGCGGCGCCACGGAGGCGGCGATCTGGTCGGTCGCCCACCCGGTGGGCGAGAAGCCGGAACCGGGCTGGGACTCCGTCCCGTACGGCACCGCCCTGCGCAACCAGTCCGTGCAGGTGCTCAACGACCGGATGCTGCCCTGCCCGCCCTGGGTGACCGGGGAGATCTACCTGGGCGGCGCCGGGCTGGCCGAGTGCTACTGGCGCGACCCGGACCGGACCGCGGCGGCCTTCGTGACCGACCCGCGCACCGGACGGCGGCTGTACCGCACGGGTGACCTCGGGCGGTGGCGCCCCGAGGGCGTGGTGGAGTTCCTGGGCCGGCAGGACGGCCAGGTGAAGGTCGGCGGGTACCGCATCGAGCTGGGCGAGGTCGAGGCGCTCCTGAGCCGGCACGAGGACGTGGAGACCGCGGTCGCCGCGGCCCCGGGCGACCGGCGGGGACGGACCCTGGTGGCCTGCCTCCTGCCCACCCCGGCGGCCCGCAGGACCCACTCGGCGGAGGCGCTCACCGAGCGGGTGCGCCGGTACGCCCGCGCCCACCTGCCCGCGTACATGGTCCCCTCCGCGCTCGGCGTCGTGGACCGGCTGCCGCTGACCGCCAACGGCAAGGTGGACCGGGCGGCCGTCGCCGGGCTCGCCACGGCCGGGGACACCGCCGGCGAACGGCGCGCCCGCGCGTCGCTCGGCGAACTCCCCGCCCGCATCCTCCGGGTCACCGAGGAGGCCACCGGCCTCACCGGGCTCGACCCCTCGGCCGGGTTCTTCGAACAGGGCATCGACTCGATCCGGATCGTGCGCATCCACCGGTTGCTCCGCGCCGAACTGGACCGCGACTTCCCGCTGACGCTCATGTTCGAGCACCCCGGCATCCTCGCCCTCGCCACCGCGCTCGGCTCCCCCGCCGCACGGGGCGACCGGGCCACCGTCCCATCGGAAACGGACGACCCGCTCGAGCGTGCGAGGGCTTCGGCCCGGCGCAAGCGAGGCGGTCGCCGGGGCCCGCGCCCCGCCGTTTCGACCACTGAACAGGAGCAGTCGACATGAGCACCGCGCAACACGGCGCAGAGATGGGCACGGAAGTGGACGAGAGCAGGGACATCGCCGTCATCGGTCTGGCCGGGCGTTTTCCGGGCGCCCCCGACCTGGCGGCCTTCTGGGCCAACCTGCGCGGCGGCGTCGAGTCGATCACCCGCTTCGACGAGGAGGAACTGCGCGCGGCGGGAGTGTCCGAGGAACTCCTCAAGGACCCCGCCCACGTGCCGGCCTGGGGCGTCCTGGACGACGTCGACCTCTTCGACGCACGCCACTTCGGCTACAGCGCCCGCGAGGCGGCGCTCATGGACCCGCAGCACCGGCTGTTCCTGGAGTGCGCCTGGCACGCCCTGGAGGACGCCGGCCACGCCCCCGCCCGCTTCGACGGGCAGATCGGGGTCTACGCGGGCTCCAGCATGTCCACGTACCTCATCGAGCAGCTCCTGGCGGGCCGCGGCCTGGGCGTCTCGGCCGACGGCCTGGAGATGCTGATCGCCAACGACAAGGACTACCTGGCCAGCCGGGTCAGCTACAAGCTCGGCCTCGACGGTCCCGCGGTGTGCGTGCAGAGCGCCTGCTCGACCTCGCTGCTGGCCGTGCACCTGGCCTGCCAGGCCCTGCTGGACTACGACTGCGACATGGCGCTGGCCGGGGGCGCCACCGTACGGCTCCCCCAGCGCACCGGCTACCTGCACCAGGAGGGGATGATCCTCTCCGACGACGGCCACTGCCGCCCCTTCGACGCCAAGGCGTCGGGCACGGTCAGCGGCAGTGGCGCCGGTCTCGTGGTGCTGCGCCGACTCTCCGACGCGCTCGCCGACGGGGACCGGATCGACGCCGTGATCCGCGGCAGCGCCGTCAACAACGACGGCTCCCAGAAGGTCGGTTACACCGCGCCCGGGGTCACCGGACAGGCCCGGGTCATCGCCGCCGCCCTCGCGGCGGCCGACGTGGAACCGGAGTCCATCAGCGCGATCGAGGCGCACGGGACCGGGACACGGCTCGGCGACCCGATCGAGATCGCCGCGCTCACCCGCGTGTTCGGCGGCCTCACGCCGGGCTCCTGCGCCATCAGCTCCGTCAAGTCCAACATCGGCCACCTGGACAGCGCCGCCGGCATCGCCTCGCTCATCAAGGCGGTGCTTCAGGTGCGCCACGGCGAACTCGTGCCGAACGTGAACTACGCCGATCCCAACCCGGAGATCGACTTCGAGAACGGCCCCTTCCGGGTCGTCACCGAGACCACGCCGTGGAAGCCGGAGTGCGGCATCCGCCGGATGGGCGTCAGCTCCTTCGGCTTCGGCGGGACCAACGTCCACCTGGTGCTCGAGGAGCCCTCCCCGCAGCCCCTCACCGGGGCCGAGGACGACCTGACGGACCGTCCGCAGCTGCTCCCGGTCTCCGGCAGCAGCGCGGAGGCGACCCGGGAACTGGCCGGCGCGGTGGCCTCCGCGCTGCGCGAGACCCCCGGCGCGCCGCTCGTCACCACCGCGCGCACCCTGCACGAGGGCCGCACCCACCTGAAGTCCCGGATCTTCGCCGTGGCCGCCGACGCCGAGGGCGCGGCCCGCGGCCTGGACGCCGCCGCCGACGCGCTCGACCCGCGCACCCAGGCCGCCGCGCAGCCGTACACCGCCTGGCTCTTCCCCGGCCAGGGCAGCCAGTACCTGCGGATGGCCGGCCGGGTGTACCGGACGGCGCCGGAGTTCCGGGCCGTGTTCGACCGCTGCGCCGGACTGCTCAGCGCCCCCCTCGGGGCCGACCTGCGCGACCTCGTCCTCGGCCCGGAGACGGGCGACGCGGAGGCCGCCGCGCGCCTGGCCCGGACCGACATCGCCCAGCCGGCGCTGTTCACGGTGGAGTACGCGCTCGCCGAGCAGCTGAAGGCCTGGGGCCTGGAACCGGACGCCATGCTCGGGCACAGCGTGGGCGAGTTCACCGCCGCCACCCTGGCCGGGGTCTTCGACCTGCCGGACGCGCTGCGCCTGGTCGCCGCCCGCGGCCGCCTCATGCAGGCGCTGCCCGCAGGCTCCATGCTCTCCGTCGGGCTCTCCGCCGACGAGGTCCGCGAGCTGCTCGACGGCCGGAGCGGGCTGGACCTCGCCGCCGTCAACGGGCCCGGCGTGAGCGTCGTCTCGGGGCCCGCCGACGCCGTCGCCGAACTGGCCGCCGTCCTGGAGGACAAGGGCATCGGCCACCGCCTCCTGCACACGTCGCACGCCTTCCACTCCGCGATGATGGAACCCGCGCTGGAGTCGTTCGCCGCGGAGGTGGCGGCGGTGGGGCCGCAGCGGCCCGGGCAGCGGTACGTCTCCTGCCTGACCGGCGACTGGATCACGCCCGAAGAGGCGACCGACCCCTGGTACTGGGCGCGGCAGCTGCGCGGCACGGTGGACTTCGCCGGGTCCGCGGGCCTCCTGCTGGAGGACGGGTGCTCCGTGTTCACCGAGGTCGGGCCGGGCAACACGCTGACCAAGCTCGTCCGCACCCTGCCCGGGGCCCGCGCCTCGGCGGTCGTACCGCTGCTGCCGGCCGCCCCTTCCACCGCCTCGGCCGGGGAGGCCGAGACCGACGACATGGCGCACCTGCTCACCGGGGTGGGCATGCTCTGGCAGGCCGGTGCGGAACCGGACTGGGCGGCGCTGCGCGGCGAGCCCGACGCCGGTCCGCGCCCGCGCGCCACCCTGCCCGGCTACCCGTTCACGCGCCGCCGCTACTGGGTGGACCGCCCCGACGGCGCCGCCGTCGCACCGGCCGTCCAGTCGCCCGTCCTGGAGCAGGCCGAGCCCGACACGGACGGCATCGCGGGCGTCGCGGACGTCACGGACGAGCGGCCGCCCAACCTCTCCGCGCCGTACCGGGCCCCCGGCACGGCGTCCGAGGAGGGGATCGTCGCCATCTGGGAGCAGCTGCTGGGCGTCCGCCCGGTCGGTGTGGACGACAACTTCGTGGAGCTCGGCGGCCACTCGCTGCTCGCCACCAAGGTCGTCGCCGCCGCCAAGCGCGCGCTGGGCGTGGAGATCCCGCTGCGCCGGCTGGTGAACGCCCCGACGCCCGCGGACGTCGCGGCGATCGTGGACGAGCTGGCCTCGGCGGACCGGCAGGCGCAGGCGTCCGACGAGTTCCCGGTGGCCGTGGCCGACCCGGCCGGCCGGTACGAGCCGTTCCCGCTCAGCGAGATCCAGCAGGCGCAGTGGGTGGGCCGGCTGAGCAGCTTCAGCCTCGGCAACGTCGCCGCCCACATGTACTGGGAGGTGGAGAGCGGGGACCTGGACCTGCCACGGCTGGAAGCCGCGTGGAACCGGCTGATGGACCGGCACCTGATGCTGCGGGCGGTCATCACGCCGGACGGGCAGCAGCGGGTCCTGGAGGACACCGGCCCCTACCACCTGGCGGTCACGGACCTGCGCGAGACCGGCGAGGAGGAGCGCGCCGCCCATCTGGCCGAGCTGCGCGAGCGCCTCTCGCACGAGATCCGCCCCGCCGACCAGTGGCCGCTCTTCGACATCACCGCGGTGCTGCTGCCCGGCGGACGCACCCGGCTGTTCCTGAGCTTCGAGCTGATGATGGCCGACATGGGCAGCGTGCGCATCCTGCTGCGCGACTGGCACGCGCTCTACCGCGACCCGGCCGCCGAACTGCCCGAACTGGGCATCTCGTTCCGCGACTACCGCCTCGCCGCCGCCCGGGTGAAGGACACCGCGCCCTACGAGCGCTCGCTGGCGTACTGGCGCGAGCGGGTGGCCGAGCTGCCGCCCGCGCCCGACCTGCCGCTCGCGGTCTCGCCCGAGGAGATCACCGAGCCGAAGTTCGTGCCCCGCACCAGCGTCATCCCCGACGCCGTGTGGAGCACCGTGAAGGCGCGGGCCGCCGTGCACGGGCTGACGCCCTCGACGGTGCTGCTGGCCGCGTACGCCTGCGCGCTCGGCCGGTGGACCCGCACCGGGGCCTTCACCCTCAACGTCACCAGCAACGTCCGGCTGCCCGTGCACGAGGACGTCGAGCAGCTGGTCGGCGGCTTCTCCTCCTTCGGGCTGCTCCCCGTCGACCTGCGCCGCAGCGAGTCGGTGCTCGACGTGGCCAAGGCGCTGCAGGAGCAGAGCTGGCAGGACCTGGAGTACCGCTACCTCAACGGCGTGGACGTGCTGCGCGAGCTGGCCCGGGTCACCGGCGACGTGAACGGCGCGGTGATGCCGGCGGTGTTCACCAGCACCCTGGTCAACGAGCAGGAGCACGAGCAGGAGTCGATGGTCGACTGGCTGGGCGAACTCCAGCACGAGATCATCCAGACGCCGCAGGTGTGGCTGGACGCCGCCGCGCTCGAAGTGGCCAGCGGACTGTGCGTCAGCTTCCCGGCCGTGGACGCGCTCTTCCCGGACGGCATGGTCGACGAGCTGTTCGACGCCTACTGCCGCCTGCTGCACGCCCTCGGCGACGAGACCGACGCCGCCTGGCTCCGCAGGCCCGACCTGCTCCCCGAGGAGCACGCGGCGCTGAGCGCCCGGGTCAACGACACCGCCGGAACGGTGCCGGAGGGCCTGCTGTTCTCCGGGATCGCCGAGTGGGCGGCCCGGGAGCCGGAGCGGACCGCCGTCGTCGGCACGGACCGTACGCTCACCTACGGCGAACTGTACGAACGGGCCTGCTCGCTGGCGCGCCGGCTGCGCGAACTCGGCACCGGGCCGGGCCAGCTGGTCGGCATCGCGCTGGAGAAGTCCGCCGAACAGGTGGTCGCCGCGCTCGGCGTCCTGCTCTCCGGCGGGGCGTACCTTCCGCTGGACGTGGACGCGCCCGAGGAGCGCCGGAACCACCTGCTCACCCACGGCCGCTGCCGCACCGTGGTCACGACCCCGGGGGCCATGGACGCCGACTGGCCGAAGGACGTCCGGCCGGTGGCCGTGGACCTCGGCGACCCGGACGCCCGCGCCCCGCGCCCGCCGGAGTGGGTGGGCACCCCCGACGACCTGGCGTACGTGATCTTCACCTCCGGCTCGACCGGACAGCCCAAGGGCGTGATGATCTCGCACCGGGCGGCGCTGAACACCTGCGTCGACGTCAACGAGCGTTTCGGCATCGGCCCGGACGACCGGGTGCTGGGGCTCTCCTCGCTCAGCTTCGACCTCTCGGTCTGGGACATCTTCGGCGCGCTCGGCGCGGGCGGCTCGGTGGTCCTGCCGCCGCACGGCGCCAACCGCGACCCGGGCAGCTGGCCCGCGCTGATCCGGGAACACGGCATCACCGTCTGGAACTCGGTGCCCGCGCTGATGCGCATGCTCACGGAGTACCTGGCCGGGCCCGGCGCCGGCCTGGACGACGGGCCGCTCGGCCTGCGGGTCGCGCTGCTCAGCGGTGACTGGATTCCGGTGGAACTCCCGGACCGGATAAGGGCGGTGGCGCCCGGCTGCTCGGTGATCAGCCTGGGCGGCGCCACCGAGGCCGGCATCTGGTCGGTGTTCTACGAGGTCACCGAGACCGACCCGGAGTGGGACTCCGTCCCGTACGGCACCCCGCTGCGCAACCAGACGCTGCACGTGCTCAACGACCGCCTGGAGCCCTGCCCGGTCTGGGTGCCCGGTGACCTCTACATCGGGGGCACCGGCCTGGCCGACGGCTACTGGCGCGACGAGGAACGCACCGCTGCGTCCTTCCCCACCCACCCGGTCACCGGCCGGCGCCTCTACCGCACGGGTGACCTCGCCCGGCTGCTGCCGGACGGGAACCTGGAGTTCCTCGGCCGTGAGGACTTCCAGGTCAAGGTGGGCGGCTACCGCATCGAACTCGGCGAGATCGAGGCGGCGCTGGCGAGCCACCCGGCCGTGGAGACGGCGGTGGCCGCGACGGTCGGCGACCGGCACAACCGGCGCCTGGTGGCGGCCGTGGTGCCCGCCGGCGGCCCGGGCGCCGCGGACCGGCCCGGCGACGACGAGCTGGCCGCGGCCGTCCGCGAGCACGCGGCGGCGAAGCTGCCCGGCTACATGGTCCCGGCCCGCGTCATCGTCACCGACGCGATCCCGCTGAGCGCCAACGGCAAGGTCGACCGGACCGCCCTGGAGTCCATGGGCGCGGCCGGCGCACCGGCGGCGGCGCCCGTCGCGGCGGCGGACAGTCCGACGGTCCGGCTGCTGTGCTCCCTCGCGGAGTCCGTGATCGGCCTCGAACCCGGCAGCATCGACCCGCACCAGAGCTTCTTCGAGCTGGGTGGCGACTCGATCGCCGGGGTGCGGACGGCCGCCAAGGCCCAGGAGGCCGGCCTGGCCCTGTCCCTGCAGGACCTCTTCCAGGCCCAGTCGGTCGCCGAGCTGGCCGCGCTGATCGACGCGCGGGACGACGTGGTGCACACCGGTGACTGGAGCACGGTCGCCCTGTCCCCCGGGCAGCGCGCGCTGCTGTCGGAGGCCGGGGGCGCCCACGAGGTCCGTACGTACGTGCCGGCCTCCCTGGAGCCGGAGACCGTGCAGGCCGCCATGGAGGCCGTCAGCGCACGGCACGACGCGCTGCGGCTGCGGCTGGCCCCGGACCGCGGTTCCGCCCTGCTGGGCACCCCGGCCCCGGAGGACCTGTACGTGCCGCTGGTCGAGCTGGGCGGGCTGCGGCCGCACCGCCGGGAGCTGGCGCTGCGGGAGATGACCCGGCAGATGCGGGACGAGCTGGACCCGGTGGCGGGGCCGCTGTTCAAGCTGACGCTCTTCGGCCTCGGCGAGGGCGACCGGCTGCTGGTCTGGCTGGTGCACGAACTCGTCGCGGACGCCCGGTCGTGCGACCAGCTGGCCGCGGAGCTGGAGGCGGCCCTGGACCGTCTGGCGCGCGGTGCCGACGCGGAACTCCCGCTGCCGCCCGCGGAGCCCTACGCCCGGTGGGCGAACAGCATGCCGGCGAGCCTGGCGACCGTCGAGCTGCCCCCGGCCCTCCCGGGCGGGGACGCGGAGGCGGAGACCGCGTCGCGGGTGCTGACGGAGGAGGAGACGGCCGCGCTGCTGGACGGCACGCACGGCCGGCACCGCATGACGGCGGAGGAGGCGTTCCTCGCCGCGGTCCTCGCCGCCGCGGACGCGCCGCCCGTCGCCGACCTGGAGACGGACGGACGGCGGCTGACCGCCCGGGGCCACGACGTGGCGGCCACGGTCGGCCAGTTCGACACCGTGCTGCCGGGCATCCGGCCCGAGCGGCCCGAGCCGGGGGCGGCCGCGCTGCTGCCCGCGGTCAAGCAGGCGGTACGGGCGGCCGAGGAGGTCTTCGCCGAGCGCATGGCCATCGGCTGCGACCAGCCGCCGGCCCCCGCGTCGACGGTGCTGGTCCGCTGGCTCGGCACGCTGCACGGCTCCACTCCCCGGCTGCTCGGCGGAGCGCGGAGCGGATATCCCGCCGTCGTCACCGGCGCGCTGGTGGACGGCCGGCTGGAGCTGCACCTCACCGTGCACGGCGGCGGGGGCGCGGAGCGCGCCGCCGACGCCCTGGTCGCCGCAATCCGCGACCTCGCGGCGACCTGCGCGCCCGAGGCCGGCTCCGGGGACATCACGCCCGACGACTTCCCGCTCTCCGGTCTGGACAGCGGCGAGCTGGACCACCTGCTGCACATTCTCGCTGGAGAGGACTCCTGATGACCCCGGCCACCCGATGGGCGGACGACCAGCCGCCGCTGACCGAACTGACCGAGGCCCAAGCAGGCTGGCGCGAGGAGGTACGCGCCTTCGCCGCCCGTGAGGTGGCGCCGCTCGTCCGCGCCATGGACGAGCGGGCCCGCATCGACGCCGGGCTGCTGGACAAGCTCTTCGACGCCGACCTGATGGCCGTCGAGGTCCCGGCCGGCTACGGCGGGCGCGGCGGCACCCTCCTCGACACGATCCTGGCCATCGAGGCCCTCGCCGAGGTCGATCCGGCGGTGGCGGTCCTGGTCGACGTACAGAACGCGCTCGTCGTCTCCGCGCTTCTGCGGCACGGCAGCGGCGAGCAGAAGCGGCGCTTCCTGCCCCGGCTGGCGTCCGGCGCGGTCGGCGCGTACGCCATCTCGGAGACCGACGCGGGCAGCGACGCCTTCGCGATGCGCACCTCGGCGGTGCCGGACGAGGGCGGTTACGTCCTCACCGGCCGCAAGGCGTTCACGACCAGCGCCGCCGAGGCGTCCGTGTTCCTCGTCTTCGCCCGTACGACGGCGGGGTCCGGCACCGAACCGGACCCGGGCAGCCGGTCGTTCACCGCCTTCCTGGTCGAACGCGACCGGCCCGGGGTCCGGGTCGGCGACCCCGTCGCCAAGCTCGGCATCCGGGCCAGCTCCACCTGCGACGTGGAGTTCGACGGGGTGCGGATCGGGCCGGAGAACGTCCTCGGCGAGGTCGGTGACGGCACGTCACTGGCCGTCGAGACCCTCAACATCGGCAAGCTGGGCATCGCCGCCCAGCAGGTCGGGCTCGCCCAGGGCGCGCTGGAGGCCGCGGTCGGGTACGCGCGCAAGCGCCGGCAGTTCGGCGAGCCCGTGATGAACTTCCAGGGGGTCGCCTTTCCGCTCGCCTCGCTCGCGACGCAGCTGGAGGCCGCCAGGCTGCTGGTCTACAACGGCGTCCGCATGGTGCGGCACCCGGACGCCGCCGAGCGGCTCCGCGCCTGCGCGATGGCGAAGCAGTTCGCGGCGGAGGTCGCCGAACGCACCGCCTCGCACGCGGTGGAGACCCTCGGCGGGGTCGGCTTCACCACGGACGGGACGGTGGAGAAGTTCTACCGGGACGCCAAGATCGGCAGCATCTACGAGGGCACGACCAACATGCAGTTCCGCACGATCTCGTCGGTGATGTTCCGATGAGACCCCTGCGGCTGTTCTGCCTCCCGTACGCGGGCGGCTCCGCCCAGATCTACGCCCACTGGCAGTCCCTGCTGCCCCCGGACATCGAGATCCACCCGGTGGAGCTCCCCGGCCGCGGCAGCCGCTTCCACGAGGCCCCCGAGGGCGACGTCGAGCGGCTGGCGGACGGGCTCTCCCGCGCGCTCGCCGCGGAGCTCGTCGCCACGGGCGGCGGCCCCTACGCGCTGCTGGGCTACAGCTACGGCTCCATCCTCGCCTTCGAGATCGCCCGCCGGCTGGAGCACCTGCACGGCCTGCCGCCGGACCACCTGATGGTGGCCGCGATCCGGGCGCCCGTCTGGCCGGGGCCGCTCAAGCCGGTGGCCCGCCTCGACGACGAGGGGCTCCGCGCCCGGCTGGCCGCGCTCGGCGGCACCCCGCCCGAACTGCTCGCCGACGAGGCCTTCATGGAGCTGATGATGCCCGTGCTGCGGGCCGACTTCGGCATCGCGGACAGCTATCTGCTGCGCACCGGCCCGATCGTCTCCTGCCCGCTGACCGTGTTCGGCGGCACCGAGGACCACGGCGTCAGCAAGGAGGCGCTCCAGGCCTGGGAGGAGTGCGGCACCGGGCCGTTCGCCCTGCACTACCTCCCCGGCGGCCACTTCTTCCTGCGGTCGGCCGAACGGCAGCTGCTCGAGACCATTTGCCGCTCCCTGGGCCTCGCCATGGCGGGCTCGGGCGAAGCGAGAAGACAGGACCACTCATGACCCGTCAAGCGAACCTGGAAGACATCTACGAACTCGCGCCGATGCAGCGCGGCATGCTCTTCCACTCCCTGCTCTCCCCCGACGACGGCACCTACGTGGAACAGTGCGCCGTCACGCTGAACGGCCCCGTGGACCACGCCGCCTTCTGGCGTGCCTGGGAACTCGTGGTGGCGCGCCACCCGGCGCTGCGCTCCGCCTTCCACTGGGAGAAGCTGGCCGCCCCGGTGCAGACCGTGCACCGCTCCGCCCCCCTCGCCCGCGAGGAGGAGGACTGGCGGTCGCTCGGCGCGGAGGAACAGACCAAGCGGCTGGACGACCTGCTGAGCACCGAGCGGCGGGAGGGCTTCCGGCTGCAGGCGCCGCCCCTGCTGCGCATCACGCTGATCCGCACCGGGGACGAGTCGTACCGGATCGCGCTGCGGCTGTGCCACCTCGTGGTGGACGGCTGGTCGATCGGCATCATGTTCTCGGAGTTCGTCGAGGCCTACCGGGCCCACTGCCGGGGCCGGGAGCCGATGCTCGCCCCGCCCGGCCGCTTCCGGGACTACATCGCCTGGTGGAAGGACCGGGACACCTCCGCGTCCGCCGCCTTCTGGCAGAACCACCTCGACGGGTACCGGCCGCATCCGCCGCTGTTCCTGGAGACCGGCCCCGGGGAGCCGGGGGAACCGCGGGAGCAGCCGCAGGACCTGCCGCACGACTGGGAGCAGATCTCGCTCGCCGGCCTCGCGCCCGAGCTGCGCACGTTCGCCCGCAACAAGCGGGTGACCCTGCACACCGTGTTCCAGGCCGCCTGGGCGGTGGTGCTCTCCCGCGCCACCGGCCTCGACGACCTGGTCCTGGGCACCACGTTCGCGCACCGGCCCGCCGAGGTGCCCGGGGTGGAGCGGGCCGTGGGCTGCATGCTGGCCACGGCGCCGATCCGCACCCGGATCTCCCCCGCGACCTCGGTGGACGAGCTGCTGCGCGGCGTCCACGAGATGATCGTCGCCGCCCGCGACCACCTGGGCATCTCGCTCACCGGCATCCAGGAGGCGCTGCCCGACACCCGGGGACAGCAGCTCTTCGAGAGCCTGGTCGAGTTCCAGAACATGCCGCTCCCGGAGATCGACCTCCGCGACGAGAAGCTGGAACTGGTCGACGTCCACATGGACACCCGGGCGCACGTCCCGCTGACCCTGCTCGTCCTGCCCTTCGACGACCTGCCGGTCCGGCTCGTGCACGACCGCCGCCGGGTCGGCACCGACGCCGCCCACCGGCTGCTCGACGCCATGCGCCGCACCCTGCACTCCCTCGTCTCCGGCGAGCGGCTGGTCGCGGACCTGGACGCCGACGCGGCGGTACGCACCCACGTCCCCGCCCCGGGCGGCGGACCGGCGCTCTCCTCCGCGTCGCGGGGCTCGGCGGCCACCGAGGCCGCGATCTCGGCCCTGATGCGGGAGATGCTCCAGATCCCGGCCATCGACCCGGAGGACGACCTGATGGCGCTGGGCATGCACTCGCTGCTCGGCACCCGGGTCGTCAACCGGATCGCCGACGAGCACGGCGTCACCGTGCCGCTGGGAGAACTGTTCGCCGAGCCCACCGTCGGCCGGCTCGCCGCGCTGATCGACGGCGCCGCCGCCGGAACGGCCGACGGCACGGGCGGCGCGCCCGCTCCGGTGGCCGCGGCGCCCGCGG
>NZ_JAKRGC010000011.1 GCF_022347745.1 Streptomyces sp. OfavH-34-F | reverse complement strand
GGGCCGCGCACGGTGCGGCCGGGGGCGTGAGCGTCACGGTGCGGCAGGGCATGGGCGGGGCCGCGGGGTCAGCGGCGGGTGCGGTGCAGCTTGCTGTGTGAGCGGCCGTACGCGAAGTAGATGATCACACCGATCACCATCCAGATCCCGAACCGCAGCCAGGTCTCGGCCGGCAGGTTGAGCATCAGCCAGACCGACGCGGCCACCGACAGAATGGGGATCAGCGGCACCAGCGGCGTGCGGAAGGCGCGGTGCAGGTCGGGACGGGTGCGGCGCAGCACGATGACGCCGAGCGCGACGACCACGAAGGCGAAGAGGGTGCCGATGTTCACCAGCGTCGCCAGCTCGTTGATGCTGGTCAGCCCGGCGACGACGGCGATGATCACGCCGAGCAGGATGGTCGGGCGGTACGGGGTGCGGAAGCGCGGGTGGGTCCGGGAGAAGAACGTGGGGAGCAGGCCGTCGCGGCTCATCGCGAAGAAGACCCGGGTCTGGCCCAGCAGCAGGATCATGCAGACCGTGGTGAGGCCGACGGCGGCGCCGAAGCTGATGACGCCCGCGTAGAAGGGGTGCCCGACCGCCTTGAAGGCGTCGGCGAGCGGGGCGCTGACGGACAGTTCGGTGTAGTGCTGCATCCCGGTGACGACGATCGAGACCGCCACGTACAGCACGGTGCAGATGAGCAGGGAGGCGAGGATGCCGCGCGGCATGTCGCGCTGCGGCAGCTTGGTCTCCTCGGCGGCCGTGGCGACGACGTCGAAGCCGATGAAGGCGAAGAAGACGATGGAGGCGGCGGTGAAGATGCCCATCACGCCGAAGTTCGTCGGCGCGTAGCCGAAGATCAGCTGGACCAGCGGGGCGTCGAGCCCCGATCCGGAGGGCTGCGGCTCGGCCTCGGGGATGAACGGCGAGTAGTTGCCGGTGTCGATGAAGAACAGTCCGGCGACGATGACGATCAGGACGACGGCGATCTTCACGGCGACGACCACGGTGGTGACGCGGGCGGAGAGCTTCATGCCCAGCACCAGGATCACGGTGAGCAGCAGCACTAGGGCGGTGGCGAGGATGTCGAAGCCGAATCCTTCCGCCACGTCCGGGCCGGACAGCACGTCCGGCAGATGCCAGCCCGCGTTGTCCAGCAGCGAGCGGACGTAGCCGGACCAGCCGACCGCTACCACGGCGGTGCCGAGCGCGAACTCCAGCACGAGGTCCCAGCCGATGATCCAGGCGACCAGTTCGCCGAGCGAGGCGTACGAGAAGGTGTACGCGGACCCGGCCACCGGGACCGTGGACGCGAACTCCGCGTAGCACAGGGCGGCCAGGGCGCAGACGACGCCGGCGGCGACGAAGGCGAGGGCGGTGGCCGGGCCGGCGGTCTCCTTGGCGACCTTTCCGGTGAGGACGAAGATGCCGGTGCCGATGACGACGCCGACCCCGAAGACGGTGAGGTCGAGGGCGGAGAGCGACTTGCGGAGGGCGTGCTCCGGCTCCTCGGTGTCACGGATGGACTGCTCGACCGTCTTGGTCCTGAACAGCCCGTCTCCGCTGGGGGGCAGGTCCTGCTGCGTGCTCACCGGCGTACCTCCACGCACTCGTCGTGCACGCCATGATTCGGAGCCCGCACCCGCACCGGTGCGCGGCACGCCTGCCGGGGCCGGATTTCACGCGAACGGGCCGGTCGGACCACTCGTTACGGGTGGTCCGACCGGCCCGTCCGGCCGAAGCGGTGGTCCGGGTCAGTCCGCGACGTGCTCCGCCACGGTGCGCTGGGCGCCCGTGTCGTAGCGGCCGTCGAGCTTGGCGACGAGGCCGGTGACCTGGCGGGCGATGTCCGGGGCGGTCAGCCCGATCTCGGCCATGACCTCCTTGCGGGAGGCGTGGTCCAGGAAGACCGGCGGGATGCCGAAGTCGCGCAGCGGGACGTCCACGTCCGCGTCGCGCAGGGCCTGGGAGATCGCGGAGCCGACGCCGCCGGCCCGGCTGTTGTCCTCGACGGTGACGACGACGCGGTGCTGCGCGGCGAGCGGGGCCATGGCCTCGTCCACGGGCTTGACCCAGCGGGGGTCCACCACGGTCGTCGAGATGCCCTGGGCGTCGAGCAGGTCGGCGATCTCCAGGCACATCGGGGCGAGGGCGCCGATGGACACGAGCAGGACGTCGGGCTTGGCGGCGGCGGGCTTGCGCAGCACGTCCATGCCGCCGACCGTGCCGACGGCCTTGACCGAGGGGCCGACCGCGCCCTTGGAGAAGCGGACGACGGTGGCGGCGTCGTCGACCTCGACGGCCTCGCGGAGCTGGGCGCGGACCTGGTCGGCGTCGCGCGGGGCGGCGATGCGCAGGCCGGGGACGACCTGGAGGATCGACATGTCCCACATGCCGTTGTGCGAGGCGCCGTCCGTACCGGTGATGCCGGCCCGGTCCAGGACGAAGGTGACGCCGCACTTGTGCAGGGCGACGTCCATCAGGACCTGGTCGAAGGCGCGGTTGAGGAAGGTCGCGTACACCGCGAAGACGGGGTGCAGTCCGCCGGTGGCGAGGCCGGCGGCGGAGACGGCGCCGTGCTGCTCGGCGATGCCGACGTCGTAGATCCGGTCCGGGAACTCCTTCTCGAACTTGGTCAGGCCGACCGGCTGGAGCATGGCCGCGGTGATGGCGACGATGTCCTCGCGCTCGTGGCCGAGCTTGACCATCTCCTCGCCGAACACCGAGGTCCAGTCGAGGCCGGAGGTGGCGACGGGCAGGCCGGTGTCGGGGTGGATCTTGCCGACGGCGTGGAAGCGGTCGGCCTCGTCCTGGAGGGCGGGGGTGTAGCCGCGGCCCTTCTCGGTGAGGCAGTGCACGATGACCGGGCCGCCGAAGCGCTTGGCACGCTGGAGCGCGGACTCCAGGGCCTCGATGTCGTGGCCGTCGATGGGGCCGACGTACTTCAGGCCGAGGTCCTCGAACATGCCCTGCGGGGCGATGAAGTCCTTGAGGCCCTTCTTGGCGCCGTGCAGCGTCTCGTACAGCGGCTTGCCGACGACGGGGGTGCGCTCCAGGAGGTCCTTGCCGCGGGCGAGGAAGCGCTCGTAGCCGTCGGTGGTGCGCAGGGTGGCCAGGTGGTTGGCGAGGCCGCCGATGGTGGGCGCGTAGGAGCGCTCGTTGTCGTTGACGACGATGACGAGGGGGCGGTCCTTGGCGGCGGCGATGTTGTTCAGCGCCTCCCAGGCCATGCCGCCGGTCAGCGCGCCGTCACCGATGACGGCCACGACGTGGTCGTCCTTGCCGCGTACCTCGTTGGCCTTGGCCAGGCCGTCCGCCCAGCCGAGGACGGTGGAGGCGTGCGAGTTCTCGATGACGTCGTGCTCGGACTCGGCGCGGGAGGGGTAGCCGGACAGGCCGCCCTTGCTCTTGAGCCTGCTGAAGTCCTGGCGGCCGGTGAGGAGCTTGTGCACATAGCTCTGGTGGCCGGTGTCGAAGAGGACCTTGTCCTTCGGCGAGTCGAAGACCCGGTGCAGGGCGATGGTCAGCTCGACCACACCGAGGTTGGGTCCGAGGTGGCCGCCGGTCTTGGAGACGGCATCGACGAGGAAGGTGCGGATCTCCTCGGCGAGCTGCACCAGCTGCTCGGGGGTGAGGCGGTCGAGGTCACGCGGTCCGCCGATGCCGGTCAGCAGATCTCCTCCGTCGCCCACCACCGCCCGTGCGGGACGCGCTTCGCGCGGCTGTGTCACCGTGCCTCCTTGCGATTGTGCTGGTCGAGCATGCCGATCCGATGAGTCTAACGGCCTCCCTCCGGAGCGGGGGGCGGGGCGTACCGCCCCCGTCCGCGCCGGAGCCCGGCGCCCCTTCGCGGGACGCCGGGCTCCGGCGGGCGGGACGTGCGTACCCGCGCTAGGCGCGGCCTGCTGTCTTCTGGGTCTTGCGGGAGACCGAGTCGATGATCACGGCGATGAGGAGCACCGCGCCGGTGATCATGTACTGGATCGCGTTGGACGACAGGTCCATCTGGTTGAGGCCCTGGACGATCGACTGGATGACCAGGATGCCCAGCAGCGCGGACCAGACCTTGCCGCGTCCGCCGAACAGGGACGTACCGCCGATGACGGCCGCGGCGATGCACATCATGAGCTGGTTGCCGCCGCCGAGGGAGCGGTCGGCGCCGCCGGTCGCGGAGGCCAGGAAGAGGCCGCCGACCGCTCCGAGGGTGCCGGAGATCATGAAGACCGAAATGCGGATCCAGGACACGTTGATGCCCGCCCGGCGGGCCGCCTCGATGCCGCCGCCGACCGCGAAGACCTGGCGGCCGTAGGTGGTGCGGCGCAGGACGAAGTCGGTGACGACCAGGATGCCGAGGAAGATCACCAGGGAGAGCGGGAGGCCCTGCTCCTGGTTGAACCCGTACGCGGCCAGCAGGCACAGGACGGCGAGCAGCGCGCTGCGCAGGATGATCTCGCTCTGCGGGCGGTACGGCAGCTCGGCGGCCTTGCGGCGGCGGGAGTCGCGCAGCTGGGCGAGGTAGAAGGCGATGATCACGACGACGGCGAGGCCGTAGGCGGCGGCGATGTCGCTGAAGTAGTAGCTGGTCAGGTCGCGGACGAAGCTGCCGAGCGGGGTGGTGATGGTGGACTTGTCGCCCATCACCCAGGTCTGCATGCCGGCCCAGCCCAGGAAGCCGGCCAGGGTCACGACGAACGCGGGCACGCCTATCTTGGCGAAGACGATGCCGTGGAAGGCGCCGATGAGCGTGCCGGACAGGATGCCGAGCAGGATGGCGAGGGAGTCGGGCATGTCCGTGGCGAGGACGGCCCAGACCGAGCCGGCGAGTCCCGCGACGGAGCCGACCGCGAGGTCGATCTCGCCGAGCAGCAGTACGAAGACGATGCCCACGGCCATGATGCCGGGGCCGGTCGCGTACAGCGTGATCTGGTCGAGGTTGTACGAGGTGAGGAAGTTGCCGGTCTCCAGCTGGAAGACGATCCCGATGACGATGAGGCCCACCACGACGGGCAGCGAGCCGATCTCGCCGGAGCGGACCTTGCGCTTGAACTCGATCCAGTAGCCCTTGAAGCCCTGCTCGCGGACGAGCAGGCGGGGGTCGACGGTGGTGACCGCGCCGGCCGCCGGCGCCTCCGGGGCGTCCTCGGGGGCCGCGGCCTGGGCCGGGGTCTCGTTGATGTTGCTCACTTGGATGCCTCCGCGCTGCGGGACTTGCGGCGGGTCACGGCGTTGTCCGTGGCGCCCGTGATCGCGGCGATGATTTCTTCGTGGCTGGTGCTCGCCACGGGGAAGGTGCCGTTGTTGTGGCCGAGCCGCAGCACGGCGACCGTGTCGGCGACGGCCTTGACGTCCGCCATGTTGTGGCTGATGAGGATGACGCCGAGGTTCTGCTCGCGCAGCCGCTCCACCAGGTCGAGGACCTGGGCGGTCTGCTCGACGCCGAGGGCCGCGGTGGGCTCGTCCAGGATCACGATCTTGGGGTTGCCGACCAGGGCGCGGGCGATGGCCACGACCTGGCGCTGGCCGCCGGAGAGCGCGGCGACCGGGATGCGGACGCTGGGGATGCGGATGGAGAGGGTGGACAGGAGGTCCTGGGCCCGCTTCTCCATGGCGACCTCGTCGAGGATGCCGCCCTTCTTGATCTCGCGTCCGAGGAACAGGTTGGCGACGACGTCCAGGTTGTCGCAGAGCGCGAGGTCCTGGTAGACGGTGGCGACGCCGAGGTTCTGGGCGTCGTGCGGGCGGCTGATGTCCACCTTCGCGCCCTCCCACTCGATGACGCCCTCGTCGATGGGGTGCACCCCGGCGATCGTCTTGACCAGCGTGGACTTTCCTGCACCGTTGTCGCCGACCAGGGCGACCACTTCTCCGGCGTGGACTTCGAGATCGACACCGGAGAGGACCTGGACCGCTCCGAATCGCTTGAAGACCCCACGCAACGCCAGCACGGGCGTCTTTGACACGTGAACCATCTCCTTCGCCGCCTGACCCGGCGGGGATGTGCCGCCTGACCGGCGGAGACGCCGAGCCGCGGGGGCGGGTCGGCGTACGGGAAGTACGGGGGTGAGCGTCCGGCACCCGGCGGCAGCGGGGTATGAGCCGACCGGGGCCGGACAGCTGGGGGGACGGGCGGGCTCCGGCGTGCGGAGCGGTCACGCCCGTACGCGCCGGGGCTCGGGGGCCCCGGCGCGGAGGGGGACTACTTGATGCCCAGCGCGGCGCACTTGTCGGCGATGTCCGCGACGCAGACCTTGGAGACCTCGTAGATGCCGTCCTTGATCACGGTGGACTGGATGTTGTCCTTGTTGACCACGGTCGGCTCGAGCAGCGTGGAGGGGACGCCGTCCGTCTCGCCCTGGGCGCCGATGTCCTTGCCCTGGAGCAGGTTGACGGCGAACTGGGCGGCCGTCGGGGCGAGCTGCTTCGGCGACTTGTAGATGGTAAAGGTCTGCGTACCGGCGATGATCCGCTGGATGCCGGGGAGTTCGGCGTCCTGGCCGCCCACCGGGATGTCCTTGATGCCGGCGTTGCCGAGGGAGGTGATGATGCCGCCGGCCATGCCGTCGTTGGCGGAGTAGACGGCGTCGATCTTGCCCTTGCCGACCGAGGAGATGGCGGCGGTCATCTTCTCACCGGCGATCTTCGGGTCCCACTCGCCGGACGCCTCGTAGGCGATCTTGGTCTTGCCGTCGAGGGACTCGTGGGCGCCCTTCTTGAACAGACCGGCGTTCGGGTCCTTCTCGTCGCCGTTGATCATGACGACGTTGGCGGAGGCCGCCTTGGAGCCGAGGGCGTCGAGGATGGCCTGGCCCTGGAGCTTGCCGATCTTCTCGTTGTCGTGGCTGACGTAGGCGTCGGCACCGGCGATGGCGCGGTCGTAGGCGACGACCTTGACGTCCTTCTTGTGCGCGGCGTCGATCCAGCCGGCGGCCTTCTCGGCGTCGACCGAGGAGATCGCGATGACCTTGATGCCGTCGGCGATCTGCTGCTCGAACTGCTGCTTCTGCTGGCCGACGTCACCGGCGGCGTTCTTGTAGACGACCTCGCAGTCGGCGCAGTTCTTCTTGACCGCCTCGACGAACAGCGGCTTGTCCAGCGTCTCGTAGCGGGCGGTCTTGTTCTCCGGGAGCAGCAGGCCGATCTTGGTCTTGCTGCCCGAGTCCGCCGAGTCCTTGTCGTCGCCGGCCTTGCCGCACGCGGCGAGGGAGACGGCCATCGAGACGGCGGCCGTGCCTATGACGATGCGTCGCGTCATTGCGTTCATTGGGGGTTTGCCTCCCTGACGAGGCCGCAACGTCGCGGCCGAGGTGGCTGGAAGTCAACTCGGCCGCACGAGCGACGTCAAGGAGTAAATCCTTAACGAGATGACAACGGTGCCATCCGTTATCTAAGTGAAGGCAGGGGCCGCCGCGGGCGTGGCGTTCTCCAAAAGGGTGGAATCGCCCATCTCGCTCAGCACCAGGGCCAGCGCCCCCAGCACCTCCGCGCGTCCCCCCAGGGCCCCGGGCAGCACCGAGAGCTGCCGCGCCGCACTGGGAATGGCGTACCGGGACACCGAATCGCGGATGGGCCCGAGGACCAACTCCCCCGCCTCGGCGAGCGAACCGCCGAGTACGACCCGGCTCGGGTTCAAGAGATTGCAAAGGTTGGCGACACCGCTTCCGATGTGCCGCCCGACGTCGCCGATCACCCGCCGGCATCCCGGGTCGCCCTCGCGGGCCAGCTGGACCACCCGCTCCATGGTGAGATCGGGGCCGTGGCTGGGCTGGAGCAGCGGCAGGACGTAGCGCGCGGCCGTGAAGGTCTCCAGGCAGCCGCGGTTCCCGCAGCGGCAGACCGGGCCCGACTCGTCCAGGGTGATGTGGCCGATCTCGCCGGCCGTGCCCCCGGGGCCCCGGTAGATGTGGCCGTCGATGACCAGGCCCGCGCCGACGCCGCTGGCGACCTTGATGTACGCGAGGTCCTTGACCCCCCGGCCGCTCCCCCACACCAGCTCGCCGAGGGCGCCGAGGTTGGCGTCGTTGTCCACGTACACCGGTACGCCCAGGCGCGAGGACAGCTCCTCGCTGGGGTTGATGCCCGTCCAGCCCGGCAGGATCGACGTGGAGCCCAGCGTGCCGGACTCCACGTCGATCGGGCCGGGTACACCGAGCCCCACCCCGATGACCTTGCCCGGGCTGATCCCGGTCGTGTCGATCAGCCGGTTGACCAGTTGTTCCGCCCGTCCGAAGCCCTGGGCGGACGAGGCGTCCACGTCCAGCGGCTCGGACTCCTCGGCGAGGACCTGGTGGGCGAGGTTGCCCACGGCCACGCGCAGGTGGGTGTGGCCGAAGTCGACGCCGATCACGATGCCCGCGTCCCCGCTGAGCGAGACGCTGCGGGCCCGCCGGCCGCCGGCCGAGGTGGGGGTGACCTCGACCGTGCCGCTGTCCTTCAGTTCACGAACGATGTTGGAGACCGTGGCCGCGGACAGGCCCGTACTCCTGGCGATCTCCGCCTGGGTGAGCGATCCCGCCATGCGTACGGCGCGCACGACCCGCTCGAGGTTGGCGCGATGCAGAGACGTCTGCGACCCGGGAGTCTCCATCGACTCACTCACTCCTGCCATATTCTCTAACATGTGAACTCTAAGCTGACCGTTTTGGGGTCCTCCCCGTCAAGACCTGAGCGCGGGCGGTCCGGGGTCACGGCCACCGCCGCGCAGGGTTCGGACAGCACGCGAAACCGCCCGTCGGACGAGCCGACGGGCGGTTTCGGGGTTTTCGGGCTTCGAGAGGTGAACGCCTACTTGAGGGCGCCGGCGGTGAGGCCCGCCTGGACCTGGCGCTGGAAGATCGCGTACACGGCGAGGACGGGGATGATGGCGATCATCATGCCCGCCATCAGGGCGCCCCAGTCGTTGTCGTAGCCCTGCTGGAGGGCGATCATCGCGAGTCCCTGGGTGAGGACGTACTTGTCCTCGTCCTGGTCCAGCACCATGGGCAGCAGGTACTGGTTCCACTGGCCCAGGAAGTTGAAGATGCCGATGCTGATGAGGCCGGGCTTGGCCATCGGCAGCATCACCTGGAAGAACGTCCGGGTGTGCGAGGCCCCGTCGATCATCGCCGCCTCCGCGACCGACGCGGGCAGCGTGCGGAAGAACGCCGTCATGAAGAAGACGGTGAACGGCAGCGAGTAGGCGATGTAGACCAGGATCAGCCCGTGGTAGGTCGCCAGGAGCGAGCCGCCGGGGAAGTCCCGCAGGACGAAGAAGAGCGGGATCACCAGCATGAACACGGGGAAGGACATGCCGGCCACGAACAGGTAGTAGATGAACCTGTTCCCCGGGAACTGGAACCGGGCCAGCACATAGGCGGCCATCGAGCCGAGCACCATCGTGCCGATGACCGAACCGCCCACCACGATGGCGGTGTTGATGAAGTAGCGGCCCATGTGCGCGTCGTTCCACGCGTTGGACCAGTTCTCCCAGTGCAGCGTGGTCGGCAGGCCCCACGGGTCGGTGAGGATGCCGTTGCTGTCCTTGAACGCGCTCCACAGCACCCACAGCAGCGGCACGCCCACCATCAGCGTCCACACGACCAGCATGCCGTGCGAGAAGACGTTGAGGACGCCGCCCTCGCCGCTGCCCCCGCGCTTGGGGCGGACGGGCCGGGCCGTCTCCGTCGTGACCGGGTCCTGCTTGGCCACGGCCTCTGTTTCGTCGATCGTCATGCGCCCGTACCCCTAGAACTCGATTCGCTCACGCCGCGCGAAGCGCATGGTGAGCACGGCGAAGGCCATCGTGACGATCAGCATCGCGATACCCATGGCGGAGGCGTAGCCGAACTGGCTGTCGCGGAAGGCCGTCTGGAAGAGCCGCAGCGGCATGACGTCGGTGGCGCCGTCCGGCCCGCCCATGTTGACCGACATGATCTGCACCAGGGCGAACGCGTCGAGCGCGATGATGCCCATGTACACCCAGCCGGTCTGCACGGTGTCCCACAGCAGGGGGACGGTGATCCTGAAGAAGGTGTCGAACCGGCCGGCGCCGTCCAGCAGCGCCGCCTCGTAGATCTCGCGCGGGATCGACGCCATCGCGGCGGAGAAGAGCACGACGTAGAAGCCGACGTTGCTCCACACCATGACGGCGCTGATGCACCACAGGGCGATGCTCTTCTCGCCCAGCCACGCGTTCTGCAGCGAGTCCAGCCCCACGCTCCCCAGGAACGAGTTGAGCATTCCGTCGTTCGGGTCCGGGTTGTAGATGTTGAACCAGATCACCGCGATGATCGTGATGGAAATGACCTGGGGGAAGAAGAAGACGAACTTGTAGAACTTGGAGCCGGCCACGCCGGTGACCACTTCGTTCTTCTTGCGCCGTCCGCCGACATTCAGCATGAAGGCGAAGAAAAGACCCATCCCCAGCGTGATCACGGGGATCAGCGCGAGCATGTAGATGTTGTGGCGCAGCGCATTCCAGAATTCGTCGCTCTCCCAGAGCCGCTGGAAGTTGTCGAGCCCGACGAACTCGGCCGTCCCGACCAGTCCCGACCAGTCGGTCATCGAGATCTGGAACGCCTGGACGAAAGGTGAGATCACAAAGATCGCGTAGACGATCAGAGGCAGGGCCAGGAAGCCCGCGACGAATCGGTACTTGCCGTGTTGCATGGTGTTTCCCGGCCCTTCTCCTCGGTTTCGGGGCGCTGCTCAGGAAGTGCGCTTGAACTTGGTGACCGAGTCGTCCTTGGCCACCTTGTCGCAGGCCTCCTGGGTCTTCTTGATCCAGTCGGCCGCCTTCAGGTCACCGGTGAGCAGCTGGCCCGTCAGGCCGCCCATCTTCTCGTCCGTCAGTGCCGGGTACCACTCCTGGAGCTGGCAGGTGACGAGGTTGCTGCCGGCCTCCTTGAAGACGGAGCTGGCCGAGGCCAGACCGGGCGAGAGCTTCATCCCCTCGGTCGCGTCCATCACGCAGGTGAGGGACTTGACCTTGGTGGCGAAGTTCTGCGCGTGCTTCTTGGAGAGCATGATGCGCAGCAGTTCCATGCCGCCGACCGGGTTCTTGCCCTTGCTCGGCACGATGAACGGCTCGCTGGGCTCGGCGCGCAGGGTGCCGTGCGGCATCTTGTCGCCGGTCCCGTCGAAGAGCGCGCCGACGGCCATCCCGAAGTCCTCCGGGGTGGTCGGGGCGGCCTCGTTCTCGACCCAGGAGCCGTTCGGGATGAAGACGGCCTTGCCCTTGGTCCACTGAGTCTGGGACTGGATGTGGGTGAGGCCCTGGCTGCCCTCCAGGAAGTACTTTTTGGCGGCCAACTCCTCGTAGTGCTCGATGACTTCCTTGACCGCGTCGTTCTTCGTCCACGCGTTCGGCTCGAGGTTGTCGATCGCCATCCAGGCGTCCATGCCGCCGATCTTGGCGATCTGGGCGAAGAGGTTGAAGTGGACGTAGTACGGGTACTTGCCCGCGTACGTCCAGGGCGCGATGCCCTCCTTCTTGATGTCGCCGCAGAGCTTGACCATCGCGTCGAGGGTCTTGGGGTACTCCCAGCCCTTGGCGTCCATCAGCTTCTGGGAGTACCAGGTGCCGTAGATGGTGAAGGCGTAGTACAGCACGTCGAAGGTCTCGCCGTGCAGCCCCTTCTCCAGGGTGCTCGGGTGGATCGTGTCGCGGACCTTCTTGGCCGGGTCGTCGATGGAGCCGGCGTCGAGCAGCGCCTTCAGGTCCTGGAGCTGGCCCTGGGCGGAGAGTTTGTTCATGTTCAGGTGGTCGGCACCGGAGTTGTCGATCACGTCCGGCGGGTTGCCGCCCGCGAAGCGCGGGGTCAGCTTGGGGCCGACCTGCTGGGTGCCGGTGTGCTTGACCGTCGCCCCGTACGTCGACTTGTAGTCGGCCTCCGCGTCCTTGGCGTACTGGTCGCCCAGACCGCCCTTGAAGATGAACGCCTCGAGCGCCGCGCCCTTTTCCACACCGAGGGGGTTGGTTGCGGAGGTCTTGCCGGCCGGCGCCTTGGTCTTCTTCTCGTCGCTGCCGCCGCCACCGGTGGCGCAGCTCGTCAGGAGACTCATCGTCGGCACGGTGATCAGGCCAATGGCGGCGGACCGCTTGATCAGATCACGGCGTCCGAGACCCTCATTACCGTGAGCGGAGGTGGATCCCATGCTCAAGTCCTCGCCTTCTCCAGGACTCAGGCGGTGTATCGGTCACCCAGCGAGAATGTGCCTCGGCAAAGGGCCCCGCCACCGCGGTCAGTTGAAGCTGGATCATTCTGGCCACGGGGAGCCTCCGGCACGCCGCGTACTCGTTCGTACGGACCGCTTCCGATTCCCCCTGGACCGCCGCCGACTACCTCGGCTATGCGGACGCCGACAGGTATAGTCCACTTCTCGTCAACTACGCAAGATCGAATGCGGACTTACGAAAGAGTCTTTCCCTACTTGAGACCTAGGGCAGGCCCTTAGGGCGGGACTGTGGCCGTTGGTTCGCGCGATCCTCTTACGGAACCGGCCCGTTGACCGGCTTATTGGTCCAGTCCAATCATCGGGTCAGTCGTGTTCCGGGGCCTGCGGCGGCGGGAAGAGGCTCCGCGGCAGCGCCACGTTCCACGCGGTGACGACCGGGTTGCCGTGTTCCCGGCCCAGCCGCGACACCGCGCCCGTGGCCAGCTGGAACAGGGCGCCCCCGGCCGGGGAGAGGCCCAGGTAGCGGGCGGTCAGGACCCGCAGGAAGTGCGAGTGGGCGACGAGCGCGATGTCCCGGTCACCGGCCCGCGCAGCCGCCTCGGCCACCTGCGCCAGCACCCGGTCGGCCCGCTCCCCCACCTGGGCGGGGCTCTCCCCCGGATGCTCCGGCGGCCCGGCCGCCACCCCGTCCGTCCAGAGGTTCCAGCCGGGCCGGGTGCGGTGGATCTCGTCCGTGGTGACGCCCTCGTAGCCGCCGTAGTCCCACTCGCGCAGCTCCGGGGTGACCCGGGGCGCGGCGATCCCGGCGAGTTCGGCGGTGCGCAGGGCCCGGGCCAGCGGGCTGACCAGGGTGAGGGCGAGGGAGCGCTCGGCGAGCAGGGGGGCCAGGGCGCGGGCCTGGCGTTCACCGAGGGGGGTCAGGGGCAGGTCGGTGTGGCTGGTGTGCCGCCCGTCGCGGGACCACGCGGTCTCGCCGTGCCGGATCAGGATCAGTTCGCCCATGTGAAGGCCGTCCGCTCTCAGTGCCGTAACCGCTCGCGCCGCGCGGGGTGCGCGCCCGCCGCCTCACGATCCCACTCCGGGCCGGGCGCGCGGCGCGGGCGCGCCCTACCCGGCCCTGATCCGCCGGACAGGCCCTACGCGCGCGGCCCCCAAATTCTTCGGTCCGGAGTCAACGGACGTTGCCGAGAACGTCGTTGATGCCCCGGGCGGGCGGCGGAACACTGGTGGGCGCCGCCCTCCGCCGGGGGCGCGTCCGCAGGCAGTGCCGGCTGCCGTCCCAGGGAGGTGCCGTGCCCGTCGGATATCTGATCCCCGTCGCCGTCGCAGCGATCGGAACGCTGTGCGCGCTGTGGCCGGTGCCTTGGGAGCGTCCGCTGGGCCGCCCGGCCTACTTCTTCGGCCTCGCCGCCAACGAGCTGCCGTTCGCCGTCTTCTTCTGGATGCTGCTGGTCCCCACGGCGATGGCCTTCGCCCAGGACGACGTCCGGGACTCGCCGGGCGCCTGGGCGATCGTCGCGCTGGCCGCCGCGACCG
The DNA here is from genome assembly GCF_022347745.1 of Streptomyces sp. OfavH-34-F. Classification (GTDB taxonomy): domain Bacteria; phylum Actinomycetota; class Actinomycetes; order Streptomycetales; family Streptomycetaceae; genus Streptomyces. The sequence goes on along the minus strand of NZ_JAKRGC010000011.1, from coordinate 44,861 downwards.
TGCCCGGCCTCGCGGTCGTCGCCCACCGCGCCGGGGGCGAGCGGGCGCGGATCGAGCGGGCGATGACGGCGGAACTGGGCGAGGGGTGGCGCGCCTCGATCGACGCGGACCTCGCCCGGGGGCTGCGCCACCGGCCGCCGTGGCCGCGGATCGTGTTCCTGCCGATCCTGCGCCGCCACCCCGGCGTGCGGCGGGTGGGCAACCTGTCGTACGGGGACGCGGGGCGGCGCCAGCTGCTGGACGTGTACCACCACCGCGCCCGGCCGCGGGGCGGGCCGGTGCTGATCCACATGCACGGCGGCCACTACAGCGGGGGCCACAAGAACAGCCAGTCGCTGCCGCTGCTGCACCGGCTGGCGAGCCGGGGCTGGGTCACCATCAGCGCCAACTACCGGCTGAAGCCGCAGGTCCGGCACCCGGAGCACATGATCGATCTGAAGCGGGTGATCGCGTGGGCGCGGGAGCACGCCCACGTCTACGGGGCGGACGCCTCGACCGTGTTCGTCGCGGGCAGTTCGGCGGGCGGCCACATGGCCGCGATCGCCGCGCTGACCGCCGGCGACCCCGCGTTCCAGCCGGGCTTCGAGGACGCCGACACCTCGGTCAGCGGGGTCGTCGTCCTCAACGGCTTCCTGGGCTCGTACTGGGACCAGGGCCCCGAGTCGTCGCCGCTGGGCCACGCCCGGCCGGACGCGCCCCCGATGTTCGTCGCGCACGGCGATCTGGACCCGCTGGTGCCGGTGGCCGGCATCCGGGAGGTGACCGACGGGCTGCGGGCCGCCTCCGCGAACCCGGTCGTGTACGCCGAGCTGCGGGGCGGCCACCACGCCTTCGACCTGTACCACTCGCTGCGGTTCGAAGCGGTGGTGGACGCGGTCGAGGCGTTCACCGCGTGGGTCAGATCGCGGGAGAGGGAGCGCCGGGCGTGACGGTCACCGCCCGGTGGGGCCGGTCCGTGTCCGCCGACACGTGGAGCGTGCCGTCCTGGTGGGTCACCCGGTAGGTGGCGGCGGGGGCGCCGGTGAGGTCCGGGACGGTCACCGTGCGGGTGAAGTCGCCGGTGCCCTCGGGGGCGTACGCGCGCAGTTCGAGGTGGTCCGTCCAGTCACCGTCGGGGCGTGAGGTGTCCGCGCCGAGCGGGAGGACCGCGCCGGGCCGGACGAGCAGCGGGAGGCTGTCGAAGCCGTAGGTGTCCCGGTGCCAGGCCGGGCCGGTCACGGTCTCGCCGGTCAGCAGGTGGGTCCAGGTGCCCTCGGGGACGTAGTACTCGACCTCGCCGTCCTCGCTGAAGACCGGGGCGACCAGCAGGTCCGGGCCCAGCATGTACTGCCGGTCGGCGGTGCGGGCGGCCGGGTCGTCCGGGAACTCCAGGAGCATGGGCCGCATGACCGGGACGCCGGTGCGGTGGGCCTCGACGGCCGCCCCGTACAGGTAGGGCATCAGGCGGTGCTTCAGCTCCGTGAAGCGGCGGGCGACCTCGACCGCCTCGTCGCCGAACTCCCACGGCACGCGGTACGACGAGGAGCCGTGCAGCCGGCTGTGCGAGGAGAGCAGGCCGAAGGCGAGCCAGCGCTTGAAGACGGCCGGGTCGGGGGTGCCCTCGAAGCCGCCGATGTCGTGGCTCCAGAAGCCGAAGCCGGAGAGCGAGAGGGACAGGCCGCCGCGCAGGGACTCCGCCATCGCCTCGAAGGAGGACCAGCAGTCACCGCCCCAGTGCACGGGGAACTGCTGGCCGCCGGCCGTGGCGGAGCGGGCGAACAGGACCGCCTCGCCCCGGCCGCGCTCCTCCTCCAGGAGTTCGAAGACGGCCTTGTTGTACAGGTGCGTGTAGTAGTTGTGCATGCGCTCCGGGTCGGAGCCGTCGTGCCAGACGACGTCGGTGGGGATGCGCTCGCCGAAGTCGGTCTTGAAGCCGTCCACGCCCTGGCCGAGCAGGGTGCGCAGCTTGCCCTGGTACCAGGCGGTGGCCTCGGGGTTGGTGAAGTCCACCAGGGCCATGCCGGCCTGCCACTTGTCCCACTGCCAGACGTCGCCCCCGGGGGTGCGGACGAAGTAGCCGCGGGCCGCGCCCTCCTCGTACAGGGGGCTCTTCTGCGCGATGTACGGGTTGATCCAGACGCAGATCCGCAGGCCCTTGTCCTTGAGCCGGGCGATCATGCCCTCCGGGTCGGGGAAGACGTCGGCGTCCCACTCGAAGTCGCACCACTGGTACTCGCGCATCCAGAAGCAGTCGAAGTGGAAGACGGAGAGCGGGATGCCGCGCTCGGCCATGCCGTCCACGAACGAGGTGACGGTGGCCTCGTCGTAGGAGGTGGTGAACGAGGTGGTGAGCCAGAGGCCGAAGGACCAGGCCGGGGGCAGGGCCGGGCGGCCGGTGAGCGCGGTGTAGCGGGCCAGCACCTCCTTGGGGGTGGGCCCGGCGACGACGTAGTACTCCAGGGTCTGGTCCTCGACGCTGAACTGGACCTGGCCCACCGCTTCGGAGCCGACCTCGAAGGAGACCTTGCCGGGGTGGTTGACGAAGACGCCGTAGCCGCGCGAGGACAGGTAGAACGGCACGTTCTTGTACGCCTGCTCGCTGCTGGTGCCGCCGTCCGCCTGCCACATGTCGACGGCCTGGCCGTTCTTGACGTACGGGGTGAACCGCTCGCCGAGGCCGTAGACGTTCTCCCCGACGCCGAGCGCGAGCTGGGCGAACACGTGGTGGGCGCCGTCGCCGGTGGAGGCGAAGGCGGTCCCCTTGCGCCCGGCGGAGGTGAGCGTCCGGCCGTCCGCGTCGCGGAACTCCAGGCCGAAGGCGCCGGAGGTCGGCAGCCGGAGGGTGAGGGGACCGCTGGTCAGCTCGGCGGCGCCGTCGCTCTCGCGGGTGACGGCGGAGGCGTCCCCGGCGGCGCCGGGCAGCGCGAAGTCCGGGCCGGGGTGGCGCCGGCCCGCCAGATGGGTGATCCGGACGCCGATGACGCCCTCGGCGGGGGCGTGGGCCTCCACGGTGATCAGCGGCGCGTTCAGGGTGTCCCCGCGCCGTGTCACGCGCTGGACCGCGGCGTACGCGGTGAGACGGTCGGTGCCGAGGCGGAGGTCGCGGAGTTCGGTGGCGTACGAGGCGTGGACACCGTCTCGCATCTGCCAGAAGCCGTCGGTGAACTTCATGGGGGGTCCGTTCCTGTGGGTCCTGATTTGATCGTACACAAAACAAATGGTTTTCGAAGCGCTTCGATTTGCCTTGCGGAACCTACGAATCCGCCTGATCGCGGGGCGGGAGACCCCCTCTGAGCGGGCATGTTGCCCCAGTGTGACGTGCGCGTCACCAGGACGGTCTAGAAACGCCGGGCCACATGACGTATTAGTACTGGCAGCAAACAAATCGGTCGGACGGCAGCGCAGCCGTCCGGGCCCCGCCGACAAGAGGCAGCAGAATGTCGAACCGCTTCACCCCTCGGGTCGCCGTCCCGCTCACCGTCGTGTCCGCGCTGATCGGCGGTGTGGTCCTGACGGGCTGCGGCCAGCAGCGGGATCCGGACGTCTACACCGTTCTGAACTCGTCGACCGACGAGTCCTACCACCGCTGGGACGCCCAGACGCTGGCCCGGTGCAGCGAGCGGCTCGGAGTGACCATCGAGCAGCAGAGCGTTCCGGCCTCGCAGGTGATGACCAAGGCCCTGCGGATGGCGTCGTCCAAGTCACTGCCGGACGTCCTCCAGCTGGACGCCTCCGAGATGCCGACGTTCGCCGAGGCCGGCGGGCTGATCCCGCTGAAGGACCTCGGGCTGAGCACGAAGGACATCCCCGGGGGCATCGTGGACTTCGGCTCCTACGAGGGCACCTACTACGGGGCCGCGCGCACCGTGAACACGCTGGCCCTCTTCTACAACAAGGACACGCTCGACAAGGCCGGGCTGAAGGCCCCCACCACCTGGGACGAGATGCGGGAGACCGCGAAGAAGCTCACCCACGGCCGGCAGTACGGCATCGCGCTCAGCGCGGGCGGCGCCGAGGACGGCGTCTTCCAGTTCACCCCCTTCATGTGGTCCAACGGCGGCGACGAGACCGAGCTGAACAGCCCCGAGGTCGTCGGGGCGCTGGACTACTGGAAGAGCCTGCTGGCGGACGGATCGCTGTCCAAGTCGACGGTGAACTGGACCCAGGCCGACGTGAACGACCAGTTCATGGCCGGCAACGCCGCAATGATGATCAACGGCCCCTGGCAGGTCGAGACCCTGAACTCCAAGAAGGGGCTGAACTGGGGCATCGCCGAGATCCCGGTCCCGAAGGCCGGCGACGACTCGGTGGGCCCGCTGGGCGGCGGCGTGCTCACCGTGCCCAACACGGGCGACGAGAAGCGCGAGAAGAAGGCCGCCGAGATCATCGGCTGCATGTCCGGCGAGCAGGAGCAGATCACCTACGCGCTGAACAGCTGGATGGTCCCGGCCAACGCGAAGGCCGCCGCCGTGTGGCGGACGAAGGTCCCGGAGCTGGACGCCCTGGCCGACCAGGTCGCCACGGCCCGGTCGCGCACCGCCAAGCTCGGCGCGCGCTGGTCGTCCGTCTCCCTCGCGCTGCAGAGCGCGTTCCAGTCCGCCCTGACCGGCGAGTCGAGCGAGGCCGCCCTCACCCGGGCCCAGAAGCGCGCGACGAGCGGGAACTGAGGTATCCGAACCATGTCGACCCCCACCGCTTCCGCGACCGCGGGCCCGGCGCCCGCCGTGCAGAAGGCCGCGAAGCCGCCGAACCCCGCCCGCATCCGCCGCCGCAGGCGGCTCGCCCAGTGGGGCTTCATCGCCCCCGCCGTGATCTTCATGGCGCTGTTCTTCGGCTATCCGCTCGTCCGGAACATCGTGATGAGCTTCCAGGACTACTCGCCGTCCACGTTCTTCACGGGCGAGTCCCCGTTCAACGGGACGGACAACTGGAGCAAGGTCTTCAACGACGAGCTGTTCGGGAAGGCCCTGTGGCACACCATCCTGTTCACCATCGGCTCGCTGATCGGACAGTTCGGCATCGGCCTGGCCCTGGCGGTGTTCTTCAACCGGCGCTTCCCGCTCAACGGGGTGCTGCGGTCGCTGATCCTGCTGCCGTGGCTGGTGCCGATGGTGGTCTCCGGTGTCGTCTGGCGGCGCATCCTCGACCAGGACACCGGCGTCCTCAACTCGTTCCTGGGCACGATCGGCCTCGGCGGTGACACCCCCTGGCTGACCAGCACGAGCATGGCGCTCACCTCGGTGATCCTGGTGAACATCTGGATCGGCATCCCGTTCAACATGGTGATCCTCTACGGCGGCCTCCAGGAGGTCCCCAAGGAGCTGTACGAGGCCGCCGCGCTGGACGGCGCGTCCGCCTGGCGCACCTTCCGCTCGATCACGCTGCCGATGCTGCGGCCGGTGATCACGGTGGTGCTGGTGCTCGGCTTCATGTCCACGGTGAAGATCCTCGACCTGATCCTCGCGCTCACCGACGGCGGACCCGCCGACTCCACCCAGACCCTCGGCACCCTCACGTACCAGAACTCCTTCGTCCAGCTGGACTTCGGGGCCGGTGCCGTGGTCGGCAACATCCTGATCCTGATCTCCGCCGTCTTCGCGGTGTTCTACCTGCGGGCCAACCGCAACGAGGGGAAGTGACCGGCATGGCGAGCACCGTGCGTACCCCCGCCGCACCCACGCGTCCGACCGGCCGGCCCAAGCGCCGCTGGGGCGCCACGGTCTTCGGCCTCCTGGTGCTGGGCGTGATGCTGTTCCCGCTGTACTGGATGGTGAACACCGCGCTCCAGCCCGACTCCGGGCTGCTGGAGGTCGATCCCGTCCCGCACGGCCTGGACCTGTCGGGCTTCCGCTCGGCGCTCACCGACCAGGGCGGCAACCTGCTGACCTCGCTGGCGGTGGCGCTCGGCGCGGTCGCCATCTGCCTGGCGATCTCGGCGCCCGCCGCGTACGGGCTGGCGCAGTTCAAGCTCCGGGGCACCAAGACCGTCGTCTTCGGCACCCTGATCACCCAGATGGTGCCGGGCATCGTCATCGCCAACGCCCTGTACAGCGCGTACGTGGACCTGGGCCTGGTCAACTCGTACGCCGGGCTGATGCTGGCCGACGCCTCGCTGGGCATCCCGTTCGCGATCGTCCTCATGCGGTCCTTCATGGTCGCCATCCCCCGCGAGGTGATCGAGGCCGCCGAGGTGGACGGGGCGGGCCGGCTGCGCACCTTCGTCCGGGTCGTGCTCCCGATGAGCCGCAACTCGCTCATCACGGCCGGACTGTTCGCCTTCCTGTACGCGTGGAGCGACTTCATGTTCGCGCTGACGCTGAACACCACGGACGACGTCAAGCCGATCACGCTCGGCATCTACCAGTACATCGGCGCGCACGTCGGCGACTGGGGTTCGGTGATGGCCGCCTCCGTGCTGTCCGCCGTCCCCGCGGCCGTCCTGCTCGTGCTCTCGCAGAAGTACATCGCCGCCGGGATCACCGGCGGCTCGGTCAAGTAAAGGCAGCCATGACTGAGTTCCCGACCTTTCCGCCCGGATTCGTCTTCGGCGCGGCCACGGCCTCGTACCAGATCGAGGGCGCCGCGCGGGAGGACGGCCGCGGGCCGTCCATCTGGGACACCTACAGCCACACGCCCGGCCGCACGGACGGCGGCGACACGGGCGACGTGGCCTGCAACCACTACCACCGCTACCGCGAGGACGTGGCGCTGCTGCGCGATCTCGGCGTCGACTCGTACCGCTTCTCCATCGCCTGGTCCCGCATCCTGCCGGAGGGCTCCGGCGCGGTGAATCCGAAGGGCCTGGACTTCTACTCCCGGCTCGTCGACGAGCTGCTGGAGGCGGGCATCGAGCCGGCCGCGACCCTCTACCACTGGGACCTGCCGCAGGCCCTGGAGGACCGGGGCGGCTGGCGGGTACGGGAGACGGCCGAGCGGTTCGGCGAGTACACGGCGATCGTCGCCGAGCACCTGGGCGACCGGGTGCCGCGCTGGATCACCCTCAACGAGCCCTGGTGCAGCGCCTTCCTGGGCTACTCCGTGGGCCGGCACGCCCCCGGCGCGCAGGAGGGGCGCGGCGCCCTGGCCGCCGCCCACCACCTGCTCGTCGGCCACGGCCTGGCGATGACGGCGCTGCGCGCGGCGGGCGTCCGGGAGGCGGGGATCACGCTCAACCTGGACCGCAACGTGCCGGCCACCGGCTCGGACGCCGACCGGGCCGCGGTGGTCCGCGCGGACACCCAGCACAACCTGGTGTGGACGGAGCCGATCCTCGCGGGCCGCTACCCGGCCACCGAGGAGGAGACCTGGGGCGAGCTGATCACCGGGCAGGACTTCCGGCGCGAGGGCGACCTGGAGCTGATCTCCCAGCCGCTGGACTTCCTGGGCATCAACTACTACCGCCCGATCGTGGTCGCCGACGCCCCGCACCGCGAGCCCGACCCGGCGCTGCGGGTGGCCACCGACAACCGGTACGCGGAGGCGCGGTACCCGGACGTGCGGCGCACGGCGATGGACTGGCCGGTCGTCCCGGAGTCCTTCACCGATCTGCTGACCGCGCTGAAGGACACCTACGGGGACGCGCTGCCGCCGGTGCACATCACGGAGAACGGCTCGGCGGAGTACGACACCGTGGAGCCGGACGGCTCGGTGCGGGACGCGGACCGGGTGGAGTACCTGCGCACGCACCTGGCGGCGCTGCGGTCCGCGATGGACGCGGGCGTCGACGTGCGCGGCTACTACGTGTGGTCGCTGCTGGACAACTTCGAGTGGGCGCTGGGGTACGCGAAGCGGTTCGGGATCATCCGGGTCGACTACGACACCCTGGAGCGCACCCCGAAGGACAGCTACCGCTGGTACCAGCGGCTGATCGCGGCGCACCGGGCCTGACACCGGTACGCCGCCGCACGAGCGCCCCGTCCCGCCGCCCTTCGCGGCCGGGCGGGGCGTTCGCCGTTCACCCCGGGTGTCCGCATATCGGGGCGAAGGACGGGTGGTGGCCGCATTTCGCCAAACCCTTGGAGACGTGAGGGACTCGTGAAAGGATCACCCTCAATTCCGTGGCGTGTCCCCGTATCCCGCGGCGCGTCACGCCTCGTCCCACCATCGATGGAGAACACACGTGGCCAAGATCTCTGGCCGTCGGCCCGGACGGGCTGTGACCCGTCTCGCCGCCGCCGCGATAACCGCGGCCCTGGTCGTCACCGGCGCCTCCGCCGCCTCCGCCTCCGCCGCCGAAGTGGGTGACGCTCCCCTGTTCGGCCTCTCGGGCGTCGACGGCAGCAACAACGCTTACTCCTACGCCCCGCTCGGCGACGGCACCCTTACCCCGCGCACCAAGATCGACAGCGGCTGGACGGGCCTCGCGTTCGTCGGCCAGGTGGACCACAACGCGGACAACCTCGCGGACGGCCGCTGGCAGCTCGGCACCTCGGGCAACATCTGGTACTACGAGGGCAACGAGGCGGGCAAGAAGGTCGGCTACGGCTGGGACATCTACAACACCGTCGTCTCGGTGGGCCAGTTCGGCGGCGCCGAGGGCGGTGACCTGTTCGCCCGCGACACCAAGGGCGACGTGTACCTGTACCTGGGCTACGGCGACGGCCGCGTCACCAAGCGCCTCAAGGTCGGTTACGGCTGGGACATCTACACCCAGATCGCCGGCAACGGCGACCTGAGCGGCGACGGCAAGAACGACATCGTCGCCCGCGACAAGGCCGGCGTCCTGTGGCTCTACAAGGGCACCGGTGACCAGAAGGCCCCGTACGAGAAGCGTACGAAGATCGGCAGCGGCTGGAACCAGTACAACACCCTCTTCGGCGCGGGCGACCTGACCATGGACGGCATCACCGACCTGGTCGCGCGCAACACGAAGGGCGAGCTGTACCTGTACCAGGGCACCGGCGACGCCGCCGCCCCGTACAAGGCGAAGGAGCTCATCGGCACCTCGGGCTGGAACACGTACCGCCTCTTCTTCTGAGTCCGGTCACAGTGGTTACAGAGTCATGACGAAACGTGAAGGTTTCGTACCCGGAATCGTGACACGATTCGGCTGAATCGGTGGCCCGCCGCCCATGTGCGGCGGGCCGCCTCCCACTTCACGATCCATGGAGTACTTGTGGCCAAAACCACTGGCCGGCACCACATGCGCATAGCCGCTCGCGCGGCAGCCGCGGCGCTCACCGCCGCCCTCGTCGCCACCGGCACCTCCGCCGTGGCAGCCGACGCCCCGCAGCCCACGCTCGGTGCGGCGGCGGACCAGCCGTCCGCGGCGCCCGCTCAGGCAGCCGCCGCGGTCACCCCGCACTTCTCGCTCTACGCCGTCAACTCGGCCGGTACCGCGTACGCGTACGGCCCGAACGGCAAGGGCGGTCTCACCGCGCGCGAGACGATGGGCTCGGGCTGGGTCGGCGTCTCCGCGATGATGCAGGTCGACAACCAGGTCGACGGTGAGAGCGACGGTCTCTGGTTCCGCGAGGACAACGGGGACATGGGCTACCTGAAGTTCGACTCGTCGGCCGTCAAGATCGGCTACGGCTGGAACATCTACAAGAAGATCGTCTCCCCCGGCCAGATCGGCGGGGCCGCCGCGGGTGACATCCTCGCCGTCGACTCCAAGGGCGACCTCTACGTCTACCTCGGCTACGGCGACGGCCGCGTCACCAAGCGCATCAAGGCCGGCTACGGCTGGGACATCTACACCCAGATCGCCGGCAACGGCGACCTGAACGGCGACGGCAAGAACGACGTCGTCGCCCGCGACAAGGCCGGCGTCCTGTGGCTCTACAAGGGCACCGGAAGCCAGAGCGCGCCGTTCGCCAAGCGCACGAAGATCGGCAGCGGCTGGAACACGTACAACACCATCGTCTCCACGGGTGACATCACCCTGGACGGCAAGACCGACCTCCTCGCCCGCAAGGGCGGCGAGCTGTACCTGTACAAGGGCACGGGCAACGCCACTGCCCCGTACGCCCCCAAGGTGCGGGTCGGCACCAGCGGCTGGGACAGCTACAAGTTCCTGTTCTGAGCCGTCCTGACGGTTCCCTCCGGAACATGAGAGAGGGCCGCGTCCCCGTTGTCGGGGGTGCGGCCCTTTCGCGTGTCCGGGGCTTCTGGGCGCCTGCGCGGGCCGCCGCTCCCCCGGAGGCGGGACGGGAGAACCCCGCGCCCGGGGTCGGGGGCGGGGTTCTTCCGTCGCGGTGCCCTCCTCCGCGCGGGAGGCGTGGAGGAGGGCGCTCGTCCGGGTTGGGTCAGGAGGCGACGAGCTGGCGGAGCACGTACTGCAGGATGCCGCCGTTGCGGTAGTAGTCCGCCTCACCGGGGGTGTCGATGCGGACCACGCCGTCGAACTCGACGCCGGTGTCGGTGGTGACCTTGACCGTGCTCGGGGTGGTGCCGTCGTTCAGCTCGGTGACGCCGGTGACGGAGAAGGTCTCCTCGCCGGTCAGGCCCAGGCTCTCGGCGGTCTGGCCCTCCGGGAACTGGAGCGGCAGGACGCCCATGCCGATGAGGTTCGAGCGGTGGATGCGCTCGTAGGACTCGGCGATGACGACCTTGACGCCGAGGAGCGCGGTGCCCTTGGCGGCCCAGTCGCGGGACGAGCCGGAGCCGTACTCCTTGCCGGCCAGGATGACCAGCGGGGTGCCGGCGGCCTGGTAGTTCTGCGAGGCGTCGTAGATGAAGGAGACCGGCCCGCCGTCCTGCGTGAAGTCGCGGGTGTAGCCGCCCTCGGTGCCCGGCGCGATCTGGTTGCGCAGGCGGATGTTGGCGAACGTACCGCGGATCATGACCTCGTGGTTGCCACGGCGCGAGCCGTAGGAGTTGAAGTCGCGGCGCGCGATGCCGTGCTCCGTGAGGTACTGGCCGGCCGGGGTGTCGGCCTTGATCGCACCGGCCGGGGAGATGTGGTCGGTGGTGACCGAGTCGCCCAGCTTGGCCAGGACCCGGGCGCCGGCGATGTCCTCGACCGGCGCGGTCTCCATGGTCATGCCCTCGAAGTACGGAGGCTTGCGCACGTAGGTGGACTCGGCATCCCACTCGAAGGTGTTGCCGGTCGGGATCGACAGGGCCTGCCACTGGGCGTCGCCCGCGAAGACGTCCTGGTAGGACTTGTTGAACATGTCCTCGCCGATGGCGTTGGCGACGACGTCGTTGACCTCGGCCTCGGTCGGCCAGATGTCGGCCAGGTGGACCGGGTTGCCTTCCTGGTCGGTGCCGAGCGCGTCCTTGGTGATGTCCACCTTCATCGAACCGGCGATGGCGTACGCGACGACCAGCGGCGGGGAGGCCAGGTAGTTCATCTTGACGTCGGGGTTGATCCGGCCCTCGAAGTTGCGGTTGCCGGAGAGCACCGAGGTGACGGCCAGGTCGTGCTCGTTGACGGCCTTGGAGACCTCCTCCGGCAGCGGGCCGGAGTTGCCGATGCAGGTGGTGCAGCCGTAGCCGACGAGGTTGAAGCCGACCTTGTCGAGGTACGGGGTGAGGCCCGCCTTGTCGAAGTAGTCGGTGACGACCTTCGAGCCCGGGGCGAGGGTGGTCTTGACCCACGGCTTGCGGGTCAGGCCCTTCTCGACCGCCTTCTTCGCCACGAGCGCGGCGGCGACCATGACGTACGGGTTCGAGGTGTTGGTGCAGGAGGTGATCGCGGCGACGGTGACGGCGCCGTGGTCCAGCTCGTACGTGGTGCCGTCGGGGGCGGTGACGGGGACCGGGTTCGTCGGGCCGGAGGCGCCGATGGCCGGGGAGTCGGAGGCCGGGAAGGACTCCTTGCCCGCCTCGTCCACGCAGTCCACGTAGTTGCGGACGTCCTGGGCGAACTGGGCCTTGGCGTTGGCGAGGACGATGCGGTCCTGCGGGCGCTTCGGGCCGGCGATGGAGGGCACGACCGTGGAGAGGTCGAGCTCCAGCTTCTCGGAGAAGTCGGGCTCGGCGGCCGGGTCCAGCCAGAGGCCCTGCTCCTTGGCGTACGCCTCGACGAGGGCGACCTGCTGGGCGTCGCGGCCGGTCAGGCGCAGGTAGTTCAGCGTCTCGTCGTCGATCGGGAAGATCGCGGCGGTGGAGCCGAACTCGGGCGACATGTTGCCGATGGTGGCGCGGTTGGCGAGCGAGGTGGCGGCGACGCCCTCACCGTAGAACTCGACGAACTTGCCGACGACGCCGTGCTTGCGGAGCATCTCGGTGATGGTCAGCACGAGGTCGGTGGCGGTGGTGCCGGCGGGCAGCTCGCCGGTCAGCTTGAAGCCGACGACGCGCGGGATGAGCATGGAGACCGGCTGGCCCAGCATCGCGGCCTCGGCCTCGATGCCGCCGACGCCCCAGCCGAGGACGCCGAGGCCGTTGACCATGGTGGTGTGCGAGTCGGTGCCGACGAGGGTGTCGGGGTACGCCTGGCCGTTGCGGACCATGACCGTACGCGCCAGGTGCTCGATGTTCACCTGGTGGACGATGCCGGTGCCCGGCGGGACGACCTTGAACTCGTCGAACGCGGTCTGGCCCCAGCGCAGGAACTGGTAGCGCTCCTTGTTGCGGCCGTACTCCAGCTCGACGTTCTGGCCGAAGGCGTCCTTCGTGCCGAACTTGTCGGCGATGACGGAGTGGTCGATGACCAGCTCGGCGGGGGCGAGCGGGTTGATGCGCTCCGGGTCGCCGCCGAGCTCCTTGACGGCCTCGCGCATGGTGGCGAGGTCCACGACGCAGGGCACACCGGTGAAGTCCTGCATGATCACGCGGGCCGGCGTGAACTGGATCTCCTGGCTGGGCTGCGCCTGGGAGTCCCAGCCGCCGAGCGCGCGGATGTGGTCGGCGGTGATGTTCGCGCCGTCCTCCGTGCGGAGCAGGTTCTCCAGCAGGACCTTGAGGCTGTAGGGGAGGCGCGCGGAGCCCTCGACCTTGTCCAGCCTGAAGATCTCGTACGACTCGTCGCCCACGCGCAGCGTGCTGCGGGCGTCGAAGCTGTTCGCCGACACGACAGTCTCCTTCATCAATGTGCGCGGAACTCCGCGCCGCGCCTCACCGCGGCGGGCGCCGCGTGGTGCCGCCTCGGACCACCGGACCATCCGCTAAGGTAAGGCTTAGTTAGGTAACCCTTACCGAGCGGTGCCGCTGTGCGCCTTCGGCATATATCTCGATGTCGAGATAACTCTAGTACATGACCGCTGACGGGTCATGTCCGGGCCGCCCTGGTGCGCCGCGCGCCCGCCCGTCTCCGGGTACCCCGAATGAGCCGCGCAACCGTCCGCGAACACCCCCACTCCCCCGCACCCGGCACACCCTCCTCACCCGAACGGCACACCCCCGTACGGGTGCCATCTCATATCTGAGATAGCCTGCCGACATGTCAGATGACTACCTCGTACGTATCGGCAAGCTCATCCGTGACGCCCGTCAGCACCGGGGCTGGACACAGAGCCAGCTGGCCGAAGCGCTCGGAACCAGCCAGAGCGCCGTGAACCGCATCGAGCGCGGCAACCAAAACATCAGCCTTGAGATGATCGCCCGTATCGGTGAAGCACTGGACAGCGAAATCGTCTCGCTCGGCTACGCCGGCCCCATGCATCTGCGCGTCGTCGGCGGCCGCCGGCTCTCCGGCGCCATCGACGTCAAGACCAGCAAGAACGCCTGCGTGGCGCTGCTGTGCGCGTCGCTGCTCAACAAGGGGCGCACGGTGCTGCGCCGGGTCGCCCGCATCGAGGAGGTCTACCGCCTCCTCGAAGTCCTCAACTCCATCGGCGTCCGCGCCCGCTGGATCAACGACGGCACGGACCTGGAGATCGTTCCGCCGGCCAAGCTCGACATGGACGCCATGGATGCGGACGCCGCGCGCCGCACCCGCTCCATCATCATGTTCCTCGGCCCGCTGCTGCACCGCATGGACGCCTTCAAGCTGCCCTACGCGGGCGGCTGCGACCTCGGCACCCGCACGATCGAGCCGCACATGATCGCGCTGCGCCGCTTCGGCCTGGACATCGCCGCCACCGAGGGCATCTACCACGCCCGCGTGGACCACTCCGTCACGCCCGGCCGCCCCATCGTGCTGACCGAGCGCGGCGACACCGTGACCGAGAACGCCCTGCTGGCCGCCGCCCGCCACGACGGCACGACGGTCATCCGGAACGCCTCCTCCAACTACATGGTCCAGGACCTCTGCTTCTTCCTGGAGGCGCTGGGCGTACGCGTGGACGGCATCGGCACGACGACCCTCACGGTGCACGGCGTCCCCTCCATCGACGTGGACGTGGACTACTCGCCCTCCGAGGACCCGGTCGAGGCGATGAGCCTGCTCGCCGCCGCCGTCGTCACGGAGTCCGAGCTGACGATCCGCCGCGTGCCCATCGAGTTCCTGGAGATCGAACTCGCGGTCCTGGAGGAGATGGGCGTCGACTGCGACCGCACCGCGGAGTACGCCGCCGACAACGGCCGCACCCGCCTGGTCGACCTGACGGTCCGTCCCTCCAAACTGGAGGCGCCGATCGACAAGATCCACCCGATGCCGTTCCCGGGCCTCAACATCGACAACGTCCCCTTCTTCGCGGCGATCGCGGCCTCGGCCCACGGCCAGACCCTCATCCACGACTGGGTCTACGACAACCGCGCCATCTACCTCACCGACCTGAACCGCCTCGGCGGCCGCCTCCAGCTCCTGGACCCCCACCGCGTCCTGGTCGAGGGCCCCACCCGCTGGCGCGCCGCCGAAATGATGTGCCCCCCGGCCCTGCGCCCGGCGGTGGTCGTCCTCCTCGCGATGATGGCGGCGGAGGGCACGTCGGTGCTGCGCAACGTGTACGTCATCAACCGCGGCTACGAGGAACTGGCGGAGCGGCTGAACTCGGTGGGCGCACAGATCGAGATCTTCCGGGACATCTGAAAGCCTGCAGAAGAAGCATCGTCACACCCCTCCTGACCTGCACAAATGCGAGGTGAGGTGGGGTGTGACGAAGTCTCTGGGACTTCTCTGGGACTTTGAACCAGGAGCGACGGATCACGTGCACCGCGCAGTGGTAGATCCTCCTTGCCCTTTTGCATGACCTGCGTGACGCCGACCCTCTCACCTGCCGTGTACGCCCCTCGTACGGGCCGTGGCGCAGGCCGGGAACACGAGCCAGAAGACAAGGAACCACGCGGCGATGAGCGATTGCGCCGACCAGCCACAACGTCACGGTGTCGGCCAGTGCCACTCGGAGAACGAGCGGGAGCGCCGAGCGCGCATCGTGCGGAGCAGCAAAGCGGGTCCGAGGACGGCCGGTCGCGATTCCCAGACGCCAGCCTGGAGTTTCAGTTGCCGGCCGTTGAGGAGCCGGCGGAACGAAACGAATGCGATCAGCGCGGCCACGATGGCGGGGCCCGGGTCGCTGCGACCACGCAGATGGTGCGGTCGTCCGCGCTGGACAGATCGGCGAAGCGAGGCTGGAAGGGGCCTGGAGCGCGGGAGCGACGGCTTTCAAGTACCGCGCCTCTTCACGTGATGGGTCATCGAAAACATGTCACGTTGCGCCAACGTGGGAGAACATGCAGGTCAGACAGGGTTTTGCGGTCCCGCCAGGGGCTGTTGGACGCCCGGAGCGTCAAATGAGCGTCACAGCCGCGGAGCGCTGAGGCCGTACTCCGGGCTGCTGGGAGGCTATGCACCAGCTGCCACGGCTGCCAAGCCTGGGCCTTTGTCTTGGCCGTCCGCTCAACCCGTCTAGCCCCTCCACAAGCCCGGCAGGGCTCTGAGGGAAACGGGGATTCTGGGCCCCGGAGGGACCAACGAACTGAGCTGGGCGAAGGTACGCCGGACGGATCGACGCGTCCGAAGCGTCCGATCTACGAGCCGGTCTCCCCCTCTTCGCCGAGCACCCGCACAGTCCAGTCGAAAATGTCGTTGGACAGTGCGAGCAAGACGTCGGAGAGCTTGCCGATCTCCTCCGGCGCCAGGGGCCGGGTCTTCACCTGCCAATCCTTCTGGCTGAGCATGACAAAGGGCTCGCCGTTCGCCTTGGTCAGCCACACGCCGTGAATGTAGGTGTTGCGGCCCTCCAGGTGGCCGCCGACGTCGTCCAGGAGCTTCACGAGCTCGTCGCGCTCGGCCTCGGAGATACGCTCGTCGACCGCGGCCTTCTCCACGAGCCCCTTGGCCTCGTTCACCAGCCTGCCCGCCGGTACTCCGTCGAGCTTCCGGAGCTCCTTGGGCGTAATGGCGAGCCTGCCGCCGACATATCGCACCGCGGCCTCCAGGTTCCCGGCGCGGTACACCATGCGGCCGAGGGCGGCCTCGATCGCGGTGAGGTCTAGGGGGATGTCGCTCTGTTCCGTCGTCATGTGCGCCAGGCTCGCACGGGACCTTCGCCAGCCGCCTGGGTTTTCGGCACCTGGTGGCGGACCCGGCGGTGGGCGGACTCGTTATCCTCGCGGCACCGGGCCACACTGGAGCAAGACCCCGGATGAGCCTTGCCGCTCGAACGGCGGGACAGCCCTTAAGAACGCCTAACACAATGAGGTGGTGTCACCAGCAGGCGACGCACTGGGTGAGGTCTTCCGACAGGAACACCGTGAAACGTCTCTGTGATCCGGTGACCGTCGCCATGTAGACCCGGATTTCTCCTGCGGCTTCGAGTCCGGCGATGGCCTCGGCAAGTCCGGCACGGGGTGTGACGCCCGTGTCGAGCATTACCTCGTGCCGCCAGGACCAGATGCCCCAGAGCTGTCGTGCAGAAGCCGTTTGGTTCAGGAAGACCTGGAAGTCCGCGCCTGCCTCCAGCTCGGCCAGGACTGCGCGTGCTGAAATGCTGTCGTCCTGGGACAGTGCGGATTGCAGGGCGTCTCGGTTCATGGGATCAGTTTGCCGGGCCGGTCGATCGACATGGGGTGAGTGCCGGTCAGGTCAAGGACAGCACCTGGCGGTGGGTGATCAGGCAGCAGGCGAGCTTAAGGAAGGCTTCGTGGATGTCGGCTCGGCGTTCCCAGCGGACGCGGAGTCGTTTGAAGCCGTGAAGCCAGGCGAAGGCGCGCTCGACCACCCACCGGTAGGTGCCCAGTCCGCTGCCGTGGGCCGTGCCGCGTCGGGCGATGACGGGGAGGATTCGGCGGGCCCAGACCTGGTCTCGGTAGACATCGTGGTCGTAGCCGCGGTCTGCGAAGACCGATTCGGGCTTGCGACGGGGCCGCCCGGGCCTGCCCCGGACTGGTGGGACGGCATCGAGCAGGGGCAGGAGCTGGGTGACGTCGTTGCGGTTGCCCCCGGTGAGGATGACCGCGAGCGGGGTGCCGTTGCCGTCGGTGATCAGGTGGTGCTTGGAGCCGGCCCGTCCCCGGTCGACTGGTGACGGGCCTGTCTGGAGCCCCCTTTTAGCGCTCTGACGTGGCTGGAGTCGACAACCGCTCTCGACCAGTCGAGGCGGGCGGCGGCGTTCAGTTCGGCCAGCAGCACCTCGTGCAGCTGCTGCCAGACGCCGGCCTCGTTCCAGTCCCGCAGCCGGCGCCAGCACGTCATGCCGGAACCGAAGCCGAGCTCTTGGGGCAGGTGTTCCCACTGAATACCGGTATGCAGTACGAACAGGACTCCGCACAGCGCCTGCCGGTCCGGGACCGGCTTGCGGCCCGGGTACCTGAACCGTCTCTCCCGCTTCGGCAGGAGCGGTTCGATCCGCTCCCACAGGTCATCCGACACGATCCACGGCGAAGCCCCCATGGCTCGGACAACGCCCTACCCGCCGAGCGGACACGGCCACCAGGGCCGATCCACCTCATTGTGTTAGGCGTTCTAAGACGTTGTAACCACTTGGACAGCCGTGATCGTTGGGAACGATGGCCGTCTTCGAGACGGTATCGGCGCGTGCGGACATTGCCCGTAGCGTGAGCTCTTCGCAGCCAGGCCGCCTCCGCAGTGCTCAGCCGTCCTCGCTGGCGAGGTGCAGAGCGAACATGAACATCGAATATCGGTCCAGCTCCGCGGCCCAATCCGGCATGGACAGGTACTGGTAGGTGTTCAGTGCGACGGCAGCCAAGCCGGGTGCTCCGTCCGGGAGGATCCCACCGGACACTGCCCACGAGCGCCACATCGGGTCTCCTGTCAGCAGCGACATGATCTCCGGCATCTCTGGAGCACGGGGCATCAGGTTCTGAAGGATGACCGTTGCCATCATGCAGGCGCACAGGGCATTGCACAGGTCCTTATCATCGGCTGCCTCAATGGCGCGCACCATGCCCCTGACGCCCTGAGCTAGTGGGTGCACTGCCATGAGGTCGATCCCAGCGAACTCGGCCTGGCGGAGCAGCTGACGCACGTTCTCGACAACTTCCGGGTGATCTGGGAGAGCCGTCGTGAGGGCGTCCAGCAGTCCCTCGGCCCCGAGGTCTTCTCCGCCGCCCACGAGAAGTGGGGCCCCTGCCTCCAGCAGGGCGGGGTGGAATACCGTCGGGATGTCGGACTCGGCAAGGGCCGGCATGCTCAGCCCTACCTCGGCAGCATGCTCACGCAATTCCTCGTCCCGGTTGCGCCGGGGCGGGAGGCGGTTGGGGAGCATTTTCGCGGCAGCGGCCGCTCGGCCTTGGAATGCCCGGTCGGAGTTCCCTCTCGGGATTTCTCCGACGCCTGCCCGCCTCAGCGGTCGCTCCAAGGCGGCGATGATGGCGGCCCGAAGCCTCTGAATACTATGGGGGGTTCCGTCGACGGCCCAGAAGACCCACCCCCACCATCCGATGCTGCGGCCTGCTCGCGTGTTCTCCGCAAGCCATAGAGCGCGGTCCAGGATCAGGGGACGGAGCGTCGGGGGTGCGGGCTCGAACCACGTCGCCGGGTTCGGGAGCCAGGCGTGCTGCTGCCAGCGCTCCACCTGTGTGGTGGTGGCCTTGAGTCCGCGTGCCGTGATGGCACGGACCAGGAGGAGGTGTGCGTCGGACGGTTTCGTGCGGACCATGGTCAGTTCCTCTGACTGTCGGTGGTGAGGACGGCGTAGAGGGTGACCGCCGTTCCAACGGCGCTCGCCCATGCTTCGCTCTGCATGGCGACGGCCGCGCTGGCCGCCACCACGAGCAGCACCCAGATGCGTCCTCGGTCGCGTCCGGTGGGGTTGGAGTTCATGTGCTCGGTCCCTTTCTGACGTCTGTCCAGCAGTGCAGCCCAGCCGCATGAGCGCGGGATGGTGCTGCTCGTGTATGGACTCACGCCGCCTCACGAGATCCGCAGGAAACCTCGCGGGGAAGCCTCCCGCTCCCCACGCTGGAGGCGCCTAACCAGTGATGATGCCGATGAATCCGGAGAGCTCCAGAATCGCGAGGAGGTCCCCCTGTGCCGTCCCTCGTTGAGAGTCGACACAAGGGGACCTCGCCGCTCTGGCTATAGCAGGAACTACGACGTGCGGCTTGTCAGTCGCCGGCGGGATCGTCGCCCGCGGCCACTTCGGGCTGGGCCGCGAGAGTCGGGAACCGGGGCCACTCGATGCGCTCGATCAGCCAGGCGGCCAGGGACACGAGACCGTGGTCTGCGTACACGCCTTCCCCCCATACATTCGCAGCGGTGGCGGCCATTGAGGGGGCTCCGACCGCGTCATCCCACCCAGGCGAGGGGGCCCACTCCGCGCCCACGGCCCCTTCACGGGTCCTAACTTCTTCACCACCGGTCCAGAGGGTGACCTCTGCATCCCATCGGCCGTCACCGTACTTGTTCGTGGTGAGCTCGACATGGGCGTCCGTGCCAGGAATGCTGATCTCCAGGCCATCCAACGAGTCACGGTTGAGGTCGAGGCGGATTCCAAGGACCCTGTTCAGTGCCTCGACCAGCGACTCTTCCAGTTCGTCTTCCCCCCAGTAGAGGTCATCGAGGATCCCGGCGTCGGCCTCGGAGTCGGCATCCATGAAGGTAATGACTCCGTCGGCGAACTCGAAGCTGAGGTGCGCGCGCACCAGCACGTTGGGGATCGAGATGACCTCCACCTCGGGGTCACCGCCATTCCACAGCGACTGCACGGTGGTCTCCCCCGAAGCCAGGAATTCCACCGTCGCGTAGACGGTCTCGCCTCCGGCTGTGCCGGGGTCGACTCGCGGGTTCCCGCGGCGGGTCGCGGCCGACGCGGAGGGCTCGTCTACTTCGATCATGACGTCGTCGACCCCAGCCAGCGCAAGAAGGTGCGTCACGCTTGCGCCGTAGCTGCTCATGCTGGTGCCGTCGCCGTCCCGGGTGCGGGCGTAGGCCCGTTCGAGCCCTTCGATTCGGCCGATGCCGATCGGGTCACTGTCCAGCTGTGCCGGTAGCTGATCACGGAGGTAGCGGATGATGGCGGAGCGTGCGTGGCCATCGTCCACGGTGAAGTCGAAGAGGGTGGGCCTGAGGTCCTCAAGACGGCGCATCTCCGGCGCCGACTTGTTCCAGGCCGTGAAGGCGGCCAGTACGTCACGGTCGCCGCTGACGATCACGATCTCGTCCGGGGCGGCACGTTCCAGCACGTCGCGGATCCAGGCACTGTCGCTGGCGCCAGTCTTGACCCCGCGCGATTCCCTCTCCCCCGTGCTGGGGTCGGCCGCCCTGGCTCCTTTGAGCTTGGCCGGCGAGCGGAGAAGCACCTGGTCCTTCAAGCCTTCGATCGCACTTCGACCAGTGAGCTCGATGATCTCCACGTTGGGGATCTTCGCCAGGTTGGCGAGCACCGCCGCGATCACCTCGTCGCGGTCTGGGTAGTCCGATACAGGCACGCTGAGGCCAGCCTGCTGGAGTCGCCAACGTTCGGTGGACGCGGCATTCTTCAGGATCTGCCAGTCGAGTACCAGGTGTTCGGCCCACTCCCAAGCGACAGTCTCGGGTACCCAGGTCTTGACGCCTATGCCGGCAAGTCGCGCGGCCAGGCGCTCCAGTTGGTCGAGGTCAGGTCGCGCGTAGCCGTAGGCATTCGCGTCCAACGCCACGGCCTTGAGCTTTTCTCGAAGGGGGGAAGCCAGTCTGAGGGTCGCGCTGTCCGTAGATCGCGCTCGGGATTTCCTTGACAAGGGCTGGATTCTCTACCCGCAGCGCAGCCATCGTGGGCGCTCACACAATAAGCTGTTTCCAACCCGTCAGCAGTGTTTGTCAGTTGGGCGGCTTATTGCCGCGATGAAGCTCCTGGTAGGAGGTGTCAAGACCAAGATCCACAGTGCCCCACGAGGAGCCTCGCGTGTTTGTCTACCCGTCATCGATTGATCTGTCCAGCAGCACCCTGCGCTACCTGAACGCTCAACTGCATGTCCGGCAACGGGAGGTCGGAACATGCTGGCGGCGTCTGCCCGCAGGCCGATAGGCCCTGCTCGCCTTGGCCCACCTGCGATGCGGCTATGCCTGTGCCCAGCTCGCCGCCGGGTTCCGCATCGGCATCGCGACCGTTTGTCGCTACCTACGCGAGGTCGTCGTCGTCCTGGCCGCCCTCACCCCGACTCTGACCAAAGCGATGAAGACCATCCGGACCAAGGCGTTCGTGATCCTGGACGGCACCCTCCTGCCGATTGACCGGATCGCCGCCGACACCCCGTACTACTCCGGGAAACACAAGCGCCACCGCATGAACGTCCAAGTCCTCAGCGATCCGTTCGGACGGCTGCTGTGAGCGTCACCCGCCCTGCCCGGGTCCGCCCACGACCTGACCGCCGCACGGACCCACGGGATCATCGACGCGCTCGCCGTGGCCGAGCTGAAGTGCTGGGCGGACAACGTGTGCCGGGGAGCCGGCCACCCCGTCCACGTCCCCTTCCGAGGCCGTCGCCTCAAGCGGTGGCAGCGCAGGCACAACAGCGCGCACGCCAAGATCCGCTGCCGGCGAGCAGGCCATGACTACTCTGAAGGGCTGGCGCCTTCTGCGAAGGCTCCGCTGCGGCACCAACCGCATCACCGCGATCGTCCAGGCCGTTCTCGTCCTTCACCACGCGTCAGCGTGGGGTTGGGAAAGGCTCAATGACGTAATGCGTCCGCATCACGTGTCACGGTGAAGCAGAATCAGCTGGTGTGAACGACGTTTCTCCCGTGCCCCGTAGTGATGTCTTCCTTGCGCCCGAATCCGGGCTGGCCGACATGTACTCGCGGTTGAGCGCGGCGGACAATCCGCACCGGCGGGGCAAAGACTTCGAGAAGCTGCTGCGCCGGGCCTTCGAGCTGGCGCACTTCATAGTGGAGCTCGATCCGGGCATGGCCTTGCCTCGGCAGACGGACCTGGCCGTGCGTTACGGGGAGCGGCACTACCTGCTGGAGTGCAAGTGGCAGCAGGCAAAGGCCGACATCGATGTGCTGGGTACGGTGCATGACCGGCTGCGGCGTGTCAGTTCCCATGTGATCGGAGTCATCGTCAGCGTTTCGGGGTTCACCACGACACTCATTGACGAGGTGGGCCGGGAGCGCAGCAGGCCGGTGCTTTTGATGGATCACGCAGATGTGCTTGCCGTACTGCGTGAACCCGCATCGCTCCCGGGCCTCTTGCATAGCAAGCAGGAAAGGCTCGTCACCCACGGGCGTGTTCATCTGAGCGCCGGAGCAGTTCAGGGGCTGCGCCGCCCAGCGCGCGAGCTGCCGCCCGGCGACCTGATGCTGCGCGGCCAGGGTGGTGACGCCTTGCCCTACATCGCTGTGCCGGGAGGGTTCACATCCGCGGTCTTCGCCACATCGGTGACGGATGTCGACTGGTCCTTCGGCCGAGGGCAGGGGGTGTGCCTGGACATGCCCGTACAGGCTCGTTCGACCGAGGATCTAGTGGGGCTGCTCCACACTCTCGACGAACTCGGGCTGACCAGTCACCGTCCCACATGGGCTTTGCAGCAGCTCGGGACCTCCTGGTTCGGGATCGGGGCTCCAGCGCTTATCGAGGCTCTGGACGAGGCTCCGCAGCGGACAGCGGCTCTGGATGAGCCCCACCACAGTGAACAGCTCGTTTACTGCGACACCGCGCTGGACGGTCTCTATACCTTGACCGCGAGGATCAGCGCTCCCCCACTGCCTGGCCAGTTCCCTTCCAAGGACGAGCAGGCAGGCCGACGCGCGGTCTCCCAGTGCAGGCTTTCCTTCCAGCTGCCCGGTACTCCGCTGGACACGACCGCGCTTCAGCACCTGCGGGAGCGCTTCGGCGTCACCGCCAATGCCTACTTCCGACCTTTGGAGGCCACGGCGATACGGGTAACTTGGTTCGAACGGCTTCCGGTTGAGCTGCTGGCCACGATCGTGGAGCTCGATCCCATCACCGCAACAAGGTTCGTCGTCGGTCTCGTCATCCGCGACCACTACTCCGCGAATGGCGACCATCCCGTCCTCACGGACTGGCCCCTTGAGCTACAGGACACCGGATTCCTCGTGTGCGCCCTGGCCCATCACCATCCCGTGGACAAGCCTCCTGAACGGTACTGGCTCGAGGCGATCCACTCGACCAGGACGTCCGATCTCACCGTCACCACCATTCAGGCCAACTGGTGACCGCGCGGAAGGCCGCTGGAGCATCAGCCGTGCGCTGTGCGGCGGTGAAGGGCCCACATGAGGTGACCCCCGGCAGCTCCTACCGAGCCGCCTGGACCTGGAGCCGCCAGCACCTCTGGCTAGCCCAAGTGCGGCACCGAACACATCCAATAGCGGCTGCCCCCACTGCTACCGTTTGACTTCATCTGCATGACCGAGAGGGGACAACTACTGTGATGCTTCCGGAGATTGCTGCGGAGGTTAGCACCGGCGCAGCCGTCGCCCTGGCGGCCGGAGCCGCCACGAGTGGGGCCGTGTGGGCCAAGGCGAAGGTGCGCGAGCTCATGCACCGGGGAACGGCGGCCGAGCAGAATGAGGCCGTCGCCGTATTCGACAACCCGGAAGCCACCACGGAGGAGCTCGCGGCCCGCGTTGCCCCGCTCCTGCGGGTGCATCTCGACTCCTACCCAGTGGCGGTCAATGAGTTCAGGGCCCTCACCATCGGGGGGACCACTATCTACAACCAAAGCAACACCGGAGCCGGTGTGTTCATCGGCGGTGACAACCACGGTGGTCTGACCATCAACCAGGGCGGGCCCGCCACATGACCGAACACCTTCCCAAGGCCGAGAAGAAGGTTGTCAACCAAACCAACCGCGGTTCGGGAACCTTTGTGGGCGGTAACGTCCTCGGTAATATCGTCAACCTTTTCATGCCCTCCCACCGTCGCCCCTCACCGACCAGCGAGAACCGGGCCGCTCCTCCAGAAGGCGACTATGACGACATCACGTTCAACCTGATCGGATGCATAATCATCGGAATTATTGCGGGTACAGGACTGATGTACTGCATCCGTGGGCTCCCCTTCGCCGACGCCTCTCCGGCTCCCGGTTTGACGAAAAGACTAGTCGGAGGAGTTCTGTTCTTCCTGCTCTTTGTCGGATGCGTCGCGGCGTTCCTCGCGCGGGCCGCCCAAGGCTTCGACCTGTGGGCTGGCCGCTGCGCTGACCTCGCGGTCGACACTCGTGTGCGGCTCTTGGCCTATCTGCCCGCCGGCCTGACCCGATTCATGGCGTCTGCCGCCTTGGTGACGGCAACCATGGCCGCCTTCTTCGCCTTGCTTTTCGGGTGGGGGGAGTTCGGCAGGAATATCCAGGAAAGGGCGCACCTCGCGCGTGACAACGCCGCCATGCACGCCGCGCGGGCCCGGGCAGCCGTACGAGCAATGTGAGTCCACCAGGAATCCGAGAATCGCTGAGGACCCGAACGGCCTGTAATACGATCTGGTGGTTCCACGCAAGCCAGCCGTAACGGGGGACGATACTCGAGCCGCACCTGAGGTCAAAGGCGTCAGTTTTTCAGTCCCTGCCAAGGGCCCCCATGGCTGACGGCCGCCCGTAAGGCCAATGGTCAGATAGTCGCCGCACCCACGAGGTCCAACAGGGACTTCCTCTCACCCTCGGAACGTAGGGAGAAAACATGGGCGTGCGCCCAGGCAGCGGGTCGGGCCAGGTCGGTTGGCGGTAGCGTTCCGTCCGCCCTTCACCCTTCGCCCTTCGCCAACCAGTAGCGAGCCCGCTGATCGCGAGGGCCGGTATCCCTGAGCGGCCACACGTCCTACCTCACTACAGTCGCCCCATGCCGCAGTATGCCAAGAAGCATCACTTCATACCCCAATTCCTCCTCCATCACTTCGCTGGCCCCACGGGCAAACTGGTCGCCCATCAGGTGATGAGCGGGCGGCAATTCGGCTCGGCCACCGCAACTTCGGTCACTCGATCTACCGGCCGGGACACGAACCCGACCACGTGTCGATGGAGGCGGCCATGGGGAAGATCGAAGACGAGGCCGCCACTGTCGTCTGGGAGCTGGTAAAGGGACGGGAGCGCACTGTGCCCGCCCACGCCCGCAGCGCCCTGGCTTGGCTCTTGGCCCTGCAGTGGCAGCTCAGCCGCTTCCTGATGTACGTAACCGGCAAGGCGAGCGGGGTTGAGGGCAGCGGGCTGCCCGATGAAGAGGTCCAGACGAGCATGATGGGGTTCATATCCATGTACGTGATCGATCCGTGGCGGCTCCGCCACGACGACGACGCGTACCACAAGGATCAGTGGAATCACCTGGTCTCCACTCTGCTGTCCAGCGACATGCACTGGTCCTGCTACCGCCCTCGCAAAGGCGGGCTCCTGGTCGGCGACAACCCCGTCTGCTTCTCCGGCCTGGTGGGCCCTCCGCCGGAGGACGTGCCGCCCGGCTACTTCGACCACGGCGTCGTGGTCGGATTCCAAAACTTCCGGCGCCTGACTTTGCCGCTGGGCAGCACCCTCGCCGTGATCATCTCCCGCGATCCCCAGGATCACTCGCGGCTGCGGGTCGCGGACATCAACCGCTACAGCGTCTTCAATAGCCGTGAGTTCGTGGCGCACGCCCCGGACTGGGCCAAGAGCCACCCGGACCTCGCCCGCGAGCTTCCTCATCTGCTGGAGCGGCAGCGCATGGTCGCGCCTGCTTTCCTGCAGGGCTACGCCCCCGGCAAACGCAACTAGGGCCTGGTTCGCTCCCGGGAGCCGCGTAGAACCAAACCCAACAGCCCAAGTGGAAGCACTGCGAGCGCTAATCACTGCCTCGTTGGCCCCCAAGGCCGACTTACGGGCCCGCCCCGCCGTTGGACGGCGCGCGTGCCGCAGAGGCCGCCACACCCACCGGGCAATTGGCGAGCATAAGTTAAGCCAGAGTGCTACGTTGTCGTCCATCCGGTAAGCGACTAGTGCCGTGGGGGGATCATGGCTGGTGAATTTGCGCCGTCGCAGTGGGCTGATGAGCAGTTCGGTGATGACGCCGCGGAGGTGATACGGCATGTGGTCAAGGGCCTGGCACGTGGTCAACAAACCGCTTACGAGGTGCAGGTAGCGGCCCAGAAAGCGGGAGCCGTGGACAAGCGCGCCTACGGCAGCATGTGGGCCACGCGCTACGGACAGGTCGTCAAGCAGTTCGAGCTGGCTGAACTCCCCGGCTATGAGGCCCGCAAGCCCAAAGGGGCGTCGTACAGCTTGGCAGTTGTCAACGGGCGAGTGCTGATCCCTTTCCGGCACGCTGACTCGCTGACAGAACCAATCTCCCGCGCGAAGCTGAGCACAAAGATTCCTCACCAGGTTTCCCGCGACAACGGCGTGGGCTCAGCGCGACCTCCATTGACGCTGTTCGAGGGGGAGGCCGAGGCCACCGAGCCGGCGGCGGAGCCCTCGGTGGCCGAGGCCGCTGCTGCGGCCTCGGCCGAGCAGCTGACGGTGATCTACGTCGCGTACGCAGCCAACGCCGACAGCGACAAGGTACTGGCCGCCTGGTGGGGTACGCCGACGTCGCTAGAGGACGACGGCACCATGGTCTGGGACCCGGAGCCGCTCGATATGAGCATCGCTTCCGCAAAGCATGACTCCACCCATTCCCGTGACGACTTGCGCGGCTCAAGTAGAGGCGTCCCCCGTGCGCAGGGCTTCAGTGGAGGTGACGTGCCCGGTCTGGGCGTCACGCACCGCTCCGAGGTCGCCAAGAGCCCGTCCGCTGAACAGGAACCAACCATCTCCAACATAGAAGACGGCGAATGAGTAAGAGTACCCAACCACCGCTTTTCACCGCCTCCGGCAGCCGCCGCGCTGTCAAGGGCCGCGGCGACCGGGGACAGCTATCCCCGGCTGCCGTGCACGAAGCCTTCGACCCCGCCCGGCTGGCCCAGGCCCGCAGCCTCCTCGGGATGACGAAGAGGCAGCTGGCTGATGAACTGGGAGTCACCCCCGCTGCCGTGAGCCAGTACGAGATGGGCACTAACCGGCCGCGCCCCGATTTGCTGCCGCGCCTAACCGAAATTTTGGATGTGCCGCTGGCGTACTTCCTGGCGGGGCGCCCGCACGCACGGCTGGACCCCTCGGCTGCACACTTCCGCAGTCTGCGCAGCACCCGGGCCTACCAGCGCGCCAAGGCCGTTGCGTTCACCGAACAGGTCTGGGAGCTGGCCTACGCACTGGAAAGGCGTGTCCAGCTCCCCTTGGTCGACCTCCCCGGCTTCGCTGGAGGCGAGGTGCACCCGGGCACGGATCTGCCCAGCGACCCCGCCTCCGCTGCCCGCGCCCTGCGAGTCGCGTGGGGGCTGGGCACTGGACCCATCGCTCACCTAGTCCGGCGTCTGGAAGCACGCGGCATTGTGGTGGTGGCCCCGAAGCGCGACGAAGACCTGCGCTCCGTCGACGCCTTCTCCACCTCATACCTCCCCCGCCCAGTGATCGTGTTGACGCCCAACCGAACCGATGACGTCTACCGTCACCGCTTCAGCGCGGCCCACGAACTGGGTCACCTGATCTTGCATGGCGACACCAATCCGGGGGACATTACTCAGGAACGTGAGGCCGACACCTTCGCAGCCGAGTTCCTCACCCCCCGCGAATCGATCCTGCCCGAGCTGCCTGCGCGGGCGGACTTGCATAAGCTCTCGCAGCTCCGCGACGGTTGGGGGGTCTCGGTGCACTCCCTGCTGTACCGCTGCAGAGAACTTGGGCTCTTGTCGGACTCCTCTGCCAGCCGTGCCTACCAGCGGCTGCACGGTCTGCAGGGGCAACCCGGCTTCGCTCCGGACCCCCTGGCCGGCTATCCCGGCGAACAGCCCGCGCTGCTGTCCCACGCCTTCACTCTCGCCTGCGAACACGGGCTGACAATGACTGAACTGGCACACGAGTTGGCTTGGAGCGCAGCCCAGGTGCGGCGCATGCTCGGTGTCGAGGAAGACCGGCCAGCCCTCCGGCTGGTCAGTAGCTCGTCGTAAAGACTGGTTGATAGGGTTCTACGACCTGACCCCACCGCAGAGGCGTAATCCCCACAGTGCGGCCCCCGAGCGGTTCACGGCTCAGGGCTCGTGAATCACTGGCTCTTGCGAGGGCTGGGAATCTTCGGCAGCAGTTCCCGCAGAGGCTGTCTACCGCTCGCCCAGGCCGCAAGGGGTCCACCGGTCGGCCAGGTGCATCTCAGCTGAGCGGCCAGGGTGCACAACGCGCTGAGAACCGGCCGTTCGTGACGACGAGAACGATGGCCGCGCCGTAGAGCTGACGGGCGGTCCCGTTGACCCGCTGCAGGTCCGGGGTGCCGTCCGCCGACCCGCGGTCACCGGCCGCTCAGCGCTTGGACTGGATGACCCAGGTCCGGCCCATGGGGCCGGTGGCCAGGACGTCGGCGCCGTTGTCGCCGGCCCCGCCGATCTGCCGATCTGCCGATCTGCCGGGTGTCGGTGCCTCCGTCACGGCGCATCAAGTCACGGATGACGTACTCGAAGTCCTGGTGATGCAGGGCATCCAGCTGCGGCAGCGCGTAGCGCAGGGCTGCTGCTGTACCCGCTCCCAAGCCTGTTGCTGCTGGAACCGGTGAAATCACCAGGTCCCGCCCACCGCAGCGCACGCTCCCAGTACGACGAGCACCCACCAGTTCGTCACCAGCCAGGAGAGCACTGCCGACACCGCCGCTATGGCCATGGCCTCGCCCTCGACGAGGAGCAGCAGGTCTTCCTGCCGCCGCTGTCTGCTGCGCCCCGCTGCCGCGGCCGCCACGCCGGCAGACGCCGCGCGGCACAGCCCGCATGACCTGGAAAGAACGCCCGGTCTCCTTGGGAGCCCTCTGGGACTTTCCTGGGACTTTCGGCCGCATCAAGGGGCCCAAGCGTGAAACAACCGAAAGGCCATTTCCCCAGGTCAGAGGCTGATGGTCGATCGTTCCTGCAGGTCAGCCAAGTGACTGGCCTCTTCCGGGACATCTGAGCGGGCGCGCCGGCGCGCCCGGCCCGGCCTGCGGGTGGGGTGGGGCGGGCGCGTCGGCGACCGCCGTGGACGTGGTGGGCGGGCCTACCTCGGTCCGCCGGCCGGCCGCCAGGACCGGCCGCCCTGGCGGGGGCGCGCGATCAGGGTGAGGCCGTCGAAGTCCACGGGGGACCATCGGTCGCGGCCGGCCGTGCGGGCCGTCCAGCCCTGTTCGTTCGTGGCGGGTTCGATCATGACCGCTTGGCCGTCGTGGATGCGGTCGGCGAGGAGGTTCCACAACCGGTCGCGGATACGGGGGTTCGGGTTGCCGACGTAGACGCCTGCGGCGACTTCGGTGAACCACCGGGTGACGTGTCCGCGCAGACCGGGCGGGGCCGCGACGAGGACGACCACGGTGGTACCCGTGCTCATGACGCCACCTCGCCGTCGCCGGAGCCGTCCCTTTCAGCCGGCTTCGGTTCCGGCTCCGGTTCCGGTTCCGGGATGATGTCGAGGTGGTCGGCGGCGCTCCAGTTCCGGCCGCTGCTGACGACGGTGTCGCCGTCGTCCCACAGGGCTCCGAGATCCTCGTCGGAGAGTTCGGTGCCTTCGCGTACGAGCAGCCGTTTGATGTCGGTGACGATGCGGGGCAGCAGTTTGCCCTTGACGACGGCGTCGCGGAAGGCGGTGCGCGCGTCGCGCTCCGAGGTCAGGCCCTGGGCGGCAAGGTCGAAGGCCAGCGGGATGGTGTATTCCGCCTTGTAGAGGTCGGCGATGTCCAGCACGAAGGAGAGCGCGTTGCCGGTGTGGACGAACCCGAGGGCGGGGCTGGCGCCGAGCCCGGTGATCGCGGCGTGGCTGATGCCGTAGAGGGCGGAGTTCGCCGCGGACAGGAGCCGGTTGACGTCGTCGCCCGCCGCGAAGGCGTCACCCGGCTTGTAGTCGCGCTTGACCCACGGTACGCCGGTGCGCGCCGAGTGCTCGGCGTAGAGACGGCGGACGCGGGTGCCCTCCCGGCCCCGGAGCTGCTGGAGGGTCAGACCGGTGGTGTCCTCGCCGGTGAAGCGCATCTCGTACATGCGGCGGGCCACGGCGACGCGTTCCTTGGGGCGGGTCACCAGCCATGCCTGGCGGAGCTGGAGCTGGGAACCGCGCGCCGTCCCGATACCGGTGGCGTAGAGGCGTACACCGTGTTCGCCGACCCAGCACACAGCGGTGCCGGAGTCGGCGAGCAGGGTGACGGCGGGGTGCGTGATGCGACTGCCCGGGCCCACCAGGAGGACCGCGAGCCAGGCCGCCGGAACGTGGACAGTACGCGCCTTGTTGACCAGGACGATGGCATTGTCGTCGCGGTCGATGTGACACCGTTCGGCGTAGAGGCTGCTGATGCGGTCCTCGAGCCGGTGGACGTCCTGGGGCCCGGTCCGCCACCACGGTTCAGCCACGGTTCACGTCCTCGGTGGCGCGGAGCGGGGCCAGGGTGAGGAGGCCCTGGCCGTAGCCCTTGGCGGGGCCGATGCCGCCGAGCAGGCAGGCCCGCAGAGCGTCGGGATCGGTGACGCGCAGCCGTCCTTCGAAGGTCGCCGTGGACAGGGTGACGCGCGGTCCGCCCTTCCGCTTGCTGAAGCGCAGGATGTCCCGGCCGACAACGGCGACCGCCGGCCCCGGTGACGGTTTCCGGTCGTCGGCGGCGGGCTCGCGCAAGCCGGGGGCGGGCGGCGTGACGTCGGCGTCGGGGATGGTGAATCCGTGGCGCTCGCACCGCTGGAGGAGCCATCCGATCTGCTGGGCCACGGTGCGGTGGGCGACGCGGAAGCCACGCGGCCGGCCGCCCTTGTCAGCGCCTTCGCTGATTCGGGCGGCCTGGGGTTCGCTGGGCCGGGCGGGTGCCAGGACGTTGTGTACGGGGTTGGCGGTGAGGCGGAAGCCGAATTCGCGGCCGTACGCGAGGCGGTCGAGCAGGGGGGTGTAGTCGGCGATGAGCGGATCGCCCCCGTCGGCTCCGGGCCAGCCGGCGTCCTCGACCAGGTGCGCCCAGGAGGGGCGGCTCTCGGTGAGGACGAGGACTTCGGCCTGGTGGGGGCGGTTGCTCTCCAGTCGCCACAGGACGCGTTCCGTGACGGGCTGGACGGCCAGCCCGTTCAGTACGGCCGCGTGCAGCCGGTGCGGGTTGGCGAGCAGGGAGACGGCGGCCCGGCGGCGCGGGTTGAGGGGGATCTTCGACAGGTATGGCATGCGGTCACCAGCCCAGGAGGGCGAACGGGTCGTGGCCGGACCGGCCGGTGGGGCCGGTGTCCCGCGCGGACTGCGGTGGCTCGGCGTGTCCGGTGGGCACGGAGACCCACAGATGGCGCACGGCGCGGCGGCCGAAGGTGGTTCCGGTCTTGAGGTCGTAGGTGTCGGGGACGTCCACGGCGAGGTGGTCGCCCGCCGGGTCCTCCACGGTGGCCTCCAGGGACACGGTGGCGTCCCGGACTTGGCTGCGGCGGTACGGGCCCGCCTGCCACGGCACCCGTTTCAGTGCCTCCTCCAGATCGGTGTCGGGGCGCAGACCGAGGCTGACGGGGCCGGTGGGCGGGCAGGAGCGGCGGCCCAGGGAGAGCGGGTGGACGGGATGCCGGACGGCCTTCTCCAGGCCCGTCAGGAGGGGCTTCGGGCCGCGGAGGGCCACGACGAAGACGGCGTCCTGGAGGTAGAAGCGCTGGGTGACGCCTGTGTACTTGGCGGGTGTGGTCCGGGTCTGCTGCCCCTTGGCGTTGGTCTTGGCCGACAGCAGGGGCACCCCCCGGTAGTCGCTGTACGTGTGGTAGTCGCGGAGCAGGGAACCGGGCTGATCGGCACGGACGCCGAGCCGGAGTCCGACCAGATCGGCGATGGACGCCGCACGGTCGCGGCCTTCGGCGGCGGCCAGGAGGCCGAGGACCCCGGACTTGGTGGGTTGGGGGCGTGTTTCGCGCCGGTTGTAGCGGGAGGGGCCGCCCCACGACTGCAAGGGGGCGGCGAGCCGCAGCAGCAGGACCGCGTACTCGGTGCCGGTCATCGGGCACCGGCCTCCGCGCCGTCGCCGGCCACAGCCGCCGCTCCGCCGTCGAGCCAGTCGCCGACCAGGGCGCCCAGGGCATCGAGGAGGGCGGGGAAGGACAGGGAGGGGCCGAATGCGTCGGTGACCTTGTCCTTTTCGGCGGTGTAGGTGGCCAGCGTACGCAGTGGCTTGTTGCCCCAGGTCTCGCCGACCTTCGTGAGTTCTTCGGCGAGCTGGACAGCGGATTCTTCGGCGAGGCCGGTGGTGCCGGTGACGGGCTCCTCGTAGGCGGAGACCAGGTTGACCGGCTGGTCGGTGCGGACGGTCAGCAGGACCAGGTGGGGCAGGGTGCGGTGGGCGAAGGAGTTCTGGTGTCCGGTGGGCATGGAGCGTGCGAACGCCTCGACGAAGCGGACCGCCGTGTCCCGGGTCTCGGCGGTGTCGGAGAGGTTGTCGCGCAGCTGGTGCACGCCCAGGACCGCGTACCGGTACAGGGTGGAGGAGTTGAACTCGACGGTTCCGATCATCCCGGCCCCGTGGTCCTCGGTGTTCTCGTCGTCCACCGCGGTGAAGTAGTCGAACTCGGTACGCACGGCGTGGGTGGACAGGGCGTGCGCGACCTGCACGGAGGCGTCCACGTTCAGCGCGGGCAGGTCGGCGACCATGCGGCCGAAGAGCGCGACCTCCGCCGGGTGCCCGGTGGACAGCGTCCCGACGACGGGGAGCTTCTTCACCTCCGCCTTCAGCTCGTCGTCGGGCAGGGCGGCGAGTTCGGCGGCACGGCCGTCGAGCGCGGCCACCAGGTCATCGAGCTGCTTCTTGCCGAAGAACAACAGGTACGCCGACTGGTCGTCCTTCTTCGCCGACTTGGCGATCCCGAGCGGTTCGAGAAGAGCGGTGGCCAGACGGTCGGCCGGCTCCGCGTCGAGGCCGGCTCCGCCCTCGTCGGCGGACCGGGCGAGCCGCTCGGTGAGCAGGGTGGCGATGCGCTTGGTGCGGGTGGCCCGGTCGGCCTCGGGCACCTGCCGGGCGTACTCGGTGCGGGTGGCCCGCTTCCACGCCTGCGAGGAGACGCGGGCGCGCCGGGCACCACCGAACTGGGCCTGCTTGGGGGTACCGCTGTCGTCCCGGTTGACGTTGGACGGCGGCAGGCTCTGCAGGATGTGGACCTCGACGAACAGGTGCGGCTGGTTCATGGCACAGCTCCTAGAAGGCGTGGGGCGCCGCCCATGGCGGCACCCGGGTGTGAGAGGCGAAGCAACGGGGCGTACGCGGGGTTCCTTCGGGGCGTCCCGCATACGGCGCCGGAGCGGCCGGGCGGCCGTCTCCGGTCGGTGGATTCAGGACTTCTTCGCGGTGTTCGCGGTCTTCGCGGTATGGAAGTCGCGCTCCCAGCGCCGGCGACAGGCCGCGGCGTCCGGACGACTCGGGTCGTCCCAGAAGCGCAGGGCTTTGCGGAGCAGGTCGTAGTCGAGTCCGATACCGGCTTGGTTCAGCAGCGGTACGAGCGAGCGCAGATGCATGACGAGTTCGTCGAAGTCGTCGGAGGTGAGCAGGACGCCGAAGCGCCGTTCCAGTGCGGTGGTGGCGCCTGTGCCCATGCCCTCCGCCGTCTTCTTGGCAAGGAAGCCGACAGCGGTGCCCGGGCTGTGGCCCTTGACGTGCATCCGGTGCTCCTGGGCCTGCTGATGACGGGCGAAGAGGGTGAGCGCCGCGTGTTCGGCCTTCAGATCCGGTGTGAGGTGTCCTGCATCGCGCCGGTTCGACGTCATGCGGGTGCGATGGAACGCCCACATGGCGGGCACCGTGCCCGCCTCCCGCCCGATGCCCGAGCGCAGCGCGGCCAGCTCTGCGGCGGCGTCCCGGCTCCTGGGGTCGTACGTCACCCAGTACGGTGCGGACGCGCTGTCGGCGTCGGAGCGCCGCGCACCCTCGTCACCGGGTGGGGCGGGAGTGCCGGGGTCGGTGCACTGGAGGCCCCAGGCCCGCAGCGTACGGTCCCGCTCCGGGCCGTCCCACTGCTGCAGCTCGAAGAGCAGCCGCCTGTAGTCCAGGCCGATACCTGCCTGCCGCAGCAGGGGCACGAGGCGCTGGAGGTGCTGCGCCAGTTCGTGCACGTCCTGGGCGGAGGCGGCCGCGAGCAGCCGCCGTTCCCGAGCGGGCCGGGCCTGCGGCTCCATGCGCCACAGCCGCAGGAACGCGGTGCCAAGCCCGTTGCCTGGCTGGTGGACGGGCTCGGACGAGGCGTGCTGGTGCAGACCGAACAGGGTCAGTGCGTAGTGCTCGGCGACGTACGAGCGCGGGAGGCTGTCCAGCTCCTCGTCCCGGAGGAAGACGCGGTGGACGGATCGCATCG
Source organism: Streptomyces sp. OfavH-34-F (assembly GCF_022347745.1). Classification (GTDB taxonomy): domain Bacteria; phylum Actinomycetota; class Actinomycetes; order Streptomycetales; family Streptomycetaceae; genus Streptomyces. Next base: position 10,365 of record NZ_JAKRGC010000011.1, on the reverse strand, counting down.
ACGCGACGGAGCCCGGCTCCCGGCCCACGCCTTCGCGCACGGCCCGGAGCTTTCGCACCACGTACTCGGAGAATTCCGGAGGCTGTCCCGCCCGCCGCTTCGCGTCCCAGTCCTCGGCAGCCTCCTCCCAGAAGAACGGACGTGTCCGGGTGGACGTCATGCCGCGGCCTCCTCTGCCTCGGTGCCGTGTCCGGCCGCGATCCGTTCCAGAATCGCGCCGAGTTTCGCCTGGAAGTGACCGACGGCCTTGCCGCTGCGGTACACGAACTCCTTGTCACCGCTCCTGACCGTGCGGCCCACGACGGCGCGCGGGGGGACGGCCGCGAGCAGCAGGTCGGCTTCCCTGTCCGCGGCGATCCGCAGGGACTGCTCCCAGGCGAGCTGGGCTCGTTCGAGGAGGTCGCCGTCGTCCCCGACGGTCCGCAGACCGACGAGGAGACGCCGCATGATCCCGTCGAGGGAGTGGAGGAACGCGGCGGATGGCCTGCTGCCCTTGTCCCTGGGCAGCGGGTCACCGCCCGCCGCGCGCCGCAGATCGTTGTTGAGACCGTCGAGCGCCCGGGCGACCTGGTCCGCCTGGTCGACGCACTCCAGCAAGGCCGCGCGCAGCCACTTGTCCTGGGCGAGGAGCGCGTTGACCGGCAGGGGCACGTCGTCACCGATCGCGTTCTCCACCACGGCGGACTGCGTGCCGTACTCCAGACCCGAGGTCTCCGCACCGAGTGGGTATCCGTGGGGAAGCACCTGATCGGCCTGGAGGTCCCCGATCTGCCGCAGCAGCGACGAGGTGTAGGGGCCGTCGCCCTGTTCGGGCAGGGTCATCGCCAGGAGGGTGCTCAGCCCTTGCCACGCCGCCCGGCCCGAGGTGTGCCGGCGGGGCCGCTGGTGCGGCTGGTCCTTCTTCGGCTTGGCCGTGTGCTGCCACGCGGTGTGCGGCTCGTCCTGGGGCGTCCGTGTCAGCCGGTCACCGGCGGACACGATGACCCGGTTCACCCGTACCCCCGACTCCGTCTCGCAGGTGAACAGGCGCACCCGGCGCGACTGGAAGGTCAGCAGGTCCAACAACCCGCTCGCCGGGCGCTGGGACCAGGCCGGGCTTGCCGGTGACGTGCAGCCGAGGCTTGCCGGGCGCTCGTCCCAGGCCCACTGCGGCCGGTCGTCGGCCTTGAGGCCGTCCGGCACGATCGGGGTGTTCAGCAGCAGCGTGTCGTACAGCGTCGCTCCGGTGGGGACGACGACACCGAACTGGCCGAGCGGGCCGGTGGGGTTGCCGGTCGTCTTGCCCTTGCTCGCCTGCGGGTCGCCCTCGGCGCCGGTCTTGATCGACGCCGTGTCCCAGCAGTGCACGTGGAGCAGCCACAGCGCGGCCTCGCCCGGCGTCAGCAGCAGGTCGTCCGACTCACTCAGCGCGCTGAACAGGGGCACGTTGTTCCCGGACGCCACCGAAGGCACCAGTTGCGCGGCGGACTTCGTCTCCCCGTTCAGCGCGGTCAGCCCTGCCACCTGTGCGAAGGGGCGCTCCGGGCCGAAGAGCCGGAACCGGTCGCCGTACCGCTCGGGGCCCAGGTACGCGCCGAGGCGGGCGCGTTCCTCCTCGGAGAACCGGCCCCGGCGGAACCGCTCGCCCCATTCCTGCCGGCTCCTCGGCATCCCCAGCGCATCGAACATGACCGGCAGCAGCAACTGGCGTAGCACCACTGGTGTCATGGTGTGCACCGGAAGTTCCAGGCGTCGGATCCGATGCGCGTCGAACAACAGGTCGAGCAGACCGGATTGTCGCGTGGAGCCGTCCACATCGACCGCGGTCAGCATCGTGCCGTGGACCAGGTCTCCATTGACTTCCATGGCGCTTTCTCCTCTCCACGACGTGCCCTGCCCCTGTCCTCCAGGTGGGAGGGTTGGCGGGGAGACGATGCCTCCCGAGCCTCTCTCCCCGCCGATCACCACATTACTCCAACTGTCAATTCTCGCAACTCGCCCACCTCATCCCGGTGACTGCTTCAGCTTCCGGAGCTATAGGCCATAGGCCAGTACTCTTTGCCTGTGCGTGTGGAGCGTTCCTTCTCCCCGCAGCGCCGGGGGTGTTCCCTGTCAGTTCTCAAGGTGGTCCCCGCACGGGCGGGGTCGAGGGAATCCGGGACGCTCCACCCTCACCCCCACTCGATGAGCAGGCCCAGCACGTCGTCGTACGAGACCTTGTGCGTGCCGAGGACCGCCGTACCGTCCTCCTCCAGGACCAGCGCCGGCCGGTACGTGAGCCATGGGCGGTTGACCCACGCCGGCAGCGGGCGCAGTTCGGCCTGAGCGGCTTCGGTGAGCCCGGCCGGGAGGCGGATGATTCCGCCCATCAATCGGTCGGTCACCTCGTCGTCGTCCACCTCGCCGTGGATACCGAGCCAGGTGCCGTCGTACGCCCGGTAGCCGCCGGGAACGCGATGGACGATCACCGCCTCGACGGTCGGTTCGCCGTCCCGGACGACGGCGTCGAGCTGCTCCTGGGTGGCGACCCGGCTGCCCGCGTAGTGAAGGCCCTCAAGCGTGGGGAAGGCCCATTCCCGCTGACGACACAGAAGGAACTCCCCAGCCTTGTCCTCCCGCTTCCACTCCTTCGCCTCCCACTGTTCCAGGGCTTCGGTCTCGTGCCAGCCGGCCGGGCAGACGCCGTCGCCGCCGTAGGCGCGGGCCACCAGCTCCGGCACGTCGGCCGGGATGCTCCACCCGTTCCCCCGCGTACGCGCACTCCGCGCATCCGGGGCGGCCGAGAGCGAGCCGGCGGCCTCCTCCACGAGGACTGCCGCCCGCAGCAGGGACCACCTGCCGTAAATCTTCTCCGAAGCCTTGAGGAAGCGCGGGACTCCGTCCTGTCCCGCCGCCGCGCCCGTGACCAGGACCCTCGGCACGCGGTGGGTGTCGGGACGGCGGGTGCCGCTGTGGCGGTGCAGTCGGCCGATGCGTTGCAGGAGCAGGTCGGTGGGGGCCAGGTCGGTGATCAGGACGTCCGCGTCCACGTCGAATGACTGCTCCGCGAGTTGCGTGGCGATCACCACCATGCGCTCCGGCCGATCCGAACCTGCCTTCGGCCCCATCAGACGCAGGCACTCCGCCGTCCGGTCGGCGCGGTGGGCGGCGCACATGCGCGCGTGCAGCAAGTGCAACTCGCCGTCGAACCCGGCCTCGCGCAGGCCGTCGTGGATCGCCTGGGCGCGGGCGACCTGGTTGACCACCACCAGGACCACTCCGCCGTCCGCGACGGACTCACGTACCGCCCGCACCACCCGCGCACCGGGGACATCGGTGTCGGGCAGCCAGGCGAGCTCCACAGGCATCGACGCGCGCCAGGACGGCACGGCCTCGCGGGATGTCTCGGCGACGGCTCGGCCCTCCACGCCGTAGGCGACCGTGACGCACGGGTACCCGGCGGGTTCCGGAACCGGCTGGTGCACGTCCGCCGTACCCAGGACGCCGGACAGGTAGGCGTCCACGAAGAGCTGCCGCTGCGCGGGCGGCAGGGTCGCCGAGAGCAGCACGATCGGAACCCCCGCCTGCCCGAGCCAGCGCAGCGCCTCCACGAGGAACTGCCGCATGTAGACGTCCGCCGCGTGGACCTCGTCGACGATCACGACCTTGCCTGCGAGCCCGGCGAACCGGAGCATGACATGGCGGGTGCGGGTCGCGGCGTGCAGCAGGTGGTCCACGGTGCCGACGCCGAACGCGGTGAGCAGCCCCCGCTTGTTGTCGAGGAACCAGTGGGCGGGGCCGTCCGCCTCGGAGGAGGGAACGTCTCCGGTCGACGGTACGGCCGAGGCCATGCCGAAGTCGGCGTCCTCGCCGATGCTCCCGAAGTCGTCGTACGCGTCCAGGGCTCCGAGGTCGGCTTCCTCGCCCGCGCAGGCGCACTCGTCGGTGTCCGGGCGGGCCTTCCCCTCCCAGATCGCCCGCCACCAGGCGTTGAAGCGCCGGCGTCCGTGGAGGAGCGCGACCTGCGACTCGAGCTCCGGGTCGAACGTACGCACCCACTGCAGGACCTGCTCGTACATCGGGTCGCTCGTGGCCTGGGTGGGCATCGCGACGAACACGCCGTCGAGCCCGAAGCGCGCTGCCAGGACCTCTGCGGCAGCGAGGGCGCCCTTCGTCTTCCCCTCCCCCATGGGGGCCTCCGCGACCATGAGCCCCGGCACCGGCATCGACCACGCCCGCTCCACCAGTTCCCGCTGCGAGGCGCGTGGCGCCACCCCCAGCCGGTCGGTCAGCGGCGCCAGCCGGGTGCCCGGCAGCGGAAGGCCCTGCCACCCGCCGCGCAGGCGTAATTCGTCCCACCACGACTCCATGCGGCGCTGGGCTTCGTCCAGCGAGACCTGGCCGGCATCTGCCAGCCCTCGGCCTGTGCGGCCGCCACTCGCGATCCAGTCCGCCATGACGATCAGCCCCGACAGCGCGAGTTGCTCCGCCTTCCGCAGGGCGCCCACGGGGCGTACGTCCGCCAGGTCCTCGAACCCGATGGCACGGGTGAACACGTCGACCACCGCGCGCTGCGCCTCGGCCCACTCGGGCCCTTCTCCCTCTGCCCCTCGGTACGGCGGCTCGATGCTCTTGACGGACGGAAACGTACCGTGGTGCCCCGCCACCAGGGGCCACACCCACGCGGCGGCTTCCTCGCTCCCCCATTCGGCAACCAGTCGAGGCTTGAGCAGGGCGGCCCCGGCGACATCGTGACGCCACCGCTTCCCCCGATTGGCCGGCTGCCGCCCCCACGTCAGCCCCGCCGCCCGCACGGGGGCGGCCTCGATCGGGTCCATGGCCTGAAACGCCGGGCACGCCTTGCCGCAGTCATGAATGCCGCACACCCACATGAACCACAGGCGGCCCCGGCCCTCGCTGATCTCATCGAGCCTGCGCCGAAAGGCCGGCGAAAGGTACCGGTCCCACATGAGCCCGGCTACTGCGGCCGTGTCCAGCAGATGCCCGATCAGCAGATGCGTGCGTCCGCCGTTCCTGGCCGCGGACTTCCCCCAGAGCCGCGAAACCCGCTCCACGACGTCAGGCGCCAGCCCCATGCTCCTCATGAGCTGCACCACAGAAGACCGGTGATTAACCATGGAAATCATCCCTTCACGTACGTCCTGGCACACTAGGCGGTGCCACTGACAACGCCCCTGAGCAAGCCGCAGCGGAGCCAAGATGCAGGTAAAGGAAATCCGCCTCACTTGCTAGCATCACCGCAGGTCAGGAAGTGTCGTCCCCGCGCCTGCGGGGGTAGTTCCTGGTGGTGGCCTGTCGGGCCTCGCCGGACGGGGCGTCCCCGCGCCTTCCACCGCGACGCACCCGTCCTCGTGGTGGACGAACCGGCCGCCGCACTCGGCGCCCGCGCCGGGCACCGGATCTGCACCCGTCTGAAGGACCTCGCCGAGGGCAGGGCCATGGTGTTCAGCACGCACCGGTTGGCCAACACCCGCCGGATCATCGACCTCGACTAAGGCCGGATCTCGGAGGCGGGCACGTACGACGAGCTGCGGGATCGGCTCTTGCCCGGGCGGGGCGTGACGGCACTCGCACCGGGCCCCGGCTCGCCCAGCAGTGCCGTGGCCAGGGTGTGGGGACTCTTGACGATCGTGCGGTGGGCGTGGGCCGGGGCGCGGAGCGGTTCAGTCGGGTGGGCCCCGGGGGGGTGCCCGGGTCTGTCTGCATAGGCTGGCTGTCTCATACGACGCCCCGCTACGAGGATCAGCCCATGCGCAGCAGCACCAGGATTCGTCTGATCGAGCCCGACGACGCCGCCGTGATCGCCGCGCATCGGGTGCGTGACGTCGAGGCGTTCCGGCCGTGGGAACCGGACCAGCCGGCCGCATTCTTCACCCCGGAGGGACAGGCGGAGCGGATCGACGGCCTGCTGGCCGGGTACCGGGCCGGCTCGGTCTGGCCGGGCGTGGTGCTCGCCGAAGGCGAGGTCATCGGGCAGATCACCGTCGGCGGCATCCTGCCGCAGCCGTACCTGCGCCGCGGCTCCATCGGATACTGGATCGCCAGCACCGCCCAGAATCAAGGGCATGCCGGGCGCGCCCTCGGACTTGTCCTCCGGGTGATGACGGACGAACTCGGGCTGCACCGTGCCGAGGCGTCCACCAATCTGGACAATCTGCCGTCGCAGCGGGTACTGCGCCGCAACGGGTTCAGCCCGTACGGCGTCGCTCACTCCTCGATCTATCTCGACGGGAGCTGGCGGGACGGGTTGCTGTGGGAGCGCATCCTCGGCGACTGAGACACCCTTACCCCCTTCCGGCTTCTCCAACAGACAGGTGAGCAACCGTGGGCGCAGCGCACCCGCTCCTGACGTTCTTCATGGCCGCCGCCGACGGCCGCTTCCCGCCGGCCGACGGCCGGGTGACGGTGCTGCCGCCCCTGGCCGGGGGACTTGAGTGCTCGGTCGCCTTCACCGGCCACGCCGTCGTCGCCACCGCCCTGGCCGGCCAGGCCGTACACGCCCAGGAACCGGACGGCTTCGGTGCCTCGCTCTCACCGGATTTCCTGCGGCACCTGGCCGGCCCGAAGGGCTGGATCGACGTCATCGACGTGACGCTCATGGCCCGTGGCACAGGGGGCCCGTCGCGTCTGGCAGAGCTGACCGACGCAGACGACCATCCCCGCGTCCGCCATGCCCGCGAGCTGCGGACGAACGTCAAGGTCTACGGCGACGAGCGCGGCCTCATCACCCTGGCCGACGGCCTCGCCGGACGGCGTGAGCTGAGCATCGAACTCCGCGACGTTCAGGACGGCGGCCAAGGACACGGGCGGTCGCTCCTCGCCGACGCCCTGGCCCTCGTACCGGAAGCCGACCCGGTCTTCGCCGCCGTCGCCCCCGGCAACGCCCGCTCCCTCCGGGCCTTCCTCGCCTGCGGGTTCACCCCCCTGGGCAGCGAGGTCCTGCTACGTCCCGAACGGGGATAGCCCGACCGTGCCCGCCAGGAACAGAATCTCCACCGCTCGCAGCTGCCGGTGAGTCAGTCGGCCGTGTAGGTCGGCGCCCGGATGCGCGGTGTCGGCGGCCCGTGGCGGGCCGTGGATGTTCATGTGTCCCTACAGGGCGTCTGCCAGGAACACCGATGACGGTTCGTATGTCCGTCGGCGGCGGTTCCGGGCCCGGGTGGGTTGGGGTTCTCGGAATTCGCCATTGAGGGTGTCGCGCTTACCCGCGGTAGTGGTGCGTGGGGCAACTCTCCGCTATCGGGTCGCATCATGGTGTTATCGTGCGACGACTTCCCTCCGGGCCGGTGTGTGAAGGTGGTCGCACGGGTCCTTCACCTTCTGATCGCTTTCAGCCACATCACGTACACAGTGAGGTGCGGGGTGCAGACGGTGTGTGCGGGCCGTGCTTACTCTCCCGGGCCATGAGACTCACTCGCACGAGACGCCTCGGTCTCGCCGCAATCGTCGCCGTCGCCCTCTCGCTCTTCGGCCTGGCGCCCACCGCGAGCGCCGCCGATCCGGCCGCTCAGCTGTCGTTCACGACCGACGCGGCCACCACCACGCCCGGCGGCACGGTGAACCTGTCGATGACGATCAAGAACAACCAGACGTACGACATCTGGTTCATCTACCAGACCATCGATCCGACCTGGCTGACCACCCAGCGCCCCGACCTCAAGTACAGCTTCACCGGGTGCAGCCTGGCGACGGCCGCCGGGGCCGTGCCGTGTTCCGGGGTCGGGCCGGCCGACCTCGGGGGCAACTACGGGACCACCATTCCGCCAGGTCAGAGCCGTACCGTCACCCTGACGCTGCAGGTCGCCGCCGACTCCGGCTGCAACGGCAACATCGGCTTCTACTCCTACTTCTACGCAGAGTTCAGCGACAGCACCAACATCAGCGGCGGTCCGGTCTACACGCCCGAGACCCGCGTGCTGTGCGCGTGATCGCGCCCCCTCGCATCCCGGGCGGTGCGTGCCCCCGCTGAGCGGGAATCGCCCGGGAGGACGGCGGCCGGCCCCAGTTCCACGCCGGCCGCCGTCGGCATGCCGCCCGGCGGTGACTCGATCCGGCCGCACCGCGTTTCGGCCTCTTGGTCTAGCCCACTGGCACCGCTCACCCGCCCGTCCAGGGGCGGGCCCACCACGGTCAACAGGCACGACCAGCTTGTCGGATTGATCGAGACATATGCTTTTCCGTCAAGTTTCCCGACAGTCACACAAAGGCTCCACGCGGACCCCCATGATGTGACTCGACGGATGCGTCAACGACCGTCGCCCCGAAGGGGCGGCGGCACGGTCATGGGGTGGGGCAGGCTCTGGCAGGAGTCCGACCTCCCCTGCCCTGGGGAGGGAATTCCACCGCATGAAGCGGACCAATCGCACGACCGCGCTCCTGGTGGGCGCGCTGATGGCGACCTTCGGGTTACCCGTGGCCACCGCCCAGGCGGACGATCCGGCACCGCGCGTCGATCTGCGCGTGCTCGTCGTGAGCGACGGGGGGCCCTCCACCGACGCCATCGCCGCCGAGCTGGAGAACGCCGGGACGCCGTACACCGAGGTCGACCTGAACGACTCCGGACGGGCGGTGATCGACGCGGGCTTCCTCGCCGACACCGTCGACGGCCGGCCGCGAGCGAAGTACCAGGCCGTCGTCCTGCCCAACGACAACCCCTTCCCGACGGGCTCCGCCGAGATGGCGGCCCTCGTGGCCTACGAGCAGGCGTACGCGGTCCCCCAGGTCGACGCCTACACGTACGCCCGGCCGCAGGTGGGGCTCAACGCGGCGGTCGGCACCGGCTACGCCGGCAGCGCCGACGGGATGCGGGCCGAGGTGACGCAGGCGGGCAAGGCCGGGCCCTTCGGCTACCTGGAAGACGCGGTGCCGTTCGAGGACAACTCCCCCACCGTGGGCGAGTCCTACGCCTACCTGTCGGCACCGGTGACGGGCGCCGACTTCACGCCCTACGTCCAGGCGACGATCCCGGGGAGGGCCACCAAGGGCTCCCTGGTGGGCGAGTACCGGCACGACGGACGGCGGGAACTCGTCGTCACCTTCGTCTACAACCGGTACCAGCAGCAGTTCCGGCTGCTGGCCAGGGGCATCGTGGAGTGGATGACCGGCGGGGTGCACCTCGGCGCCGACCGCAACTACTTCGCGGTCCACGTGGACGACGTGTTCGCCGCCGACGACCGCTGGGACACCGACCTCAACTGCACACCCGGTGACGTGGACTGCCAGCCGGGCGAGGGCACCCCGGACCCGATCCGCATGGTCCCGGCCGACGTCGATCACGCCCTCTCCTGGCAGAACAGCCACGGCTTCACCCTCGACCTGGCCTACAACGCCTCCGGCAGCGCCGACCACCGCGAGGACAACGGCGGTCAGGACCTCCTCGCCGACAAGCTCATCACCGAGAAGAACCGGTTCCGCTGGATCAACCACACCTACACCCACGCCTTCCTCGGGTGTGTGCAGGACATCAGCGTGGTGCCGTGGAAGTGCGCGACGAACCCCGACGGCTCCACCCGGTGGGTCAGCCGGAACGACATCGTCGACGAGATCGCGACCAACGAGGCGTGGGGTGTGGCGGCCGGACTCCCGCTCGACCGGAAGGAGTTGGTCACCGGCGAGCACTCCGGTCTGAAGGTGTTGCCGCAGCAGCCGGTGGACAACCCCAACCTGCCGCTCGCCCTCGCCGACACCGGCGTCCAGTGGCTGGGCTCGGACAACTCCCGTGACCCCGTGCAGCGCCAGGTCGGCCCCGCCACGACCGTCTCCCGCTACCCGATGAACATCTTCTACAACACCGGGCGGGCGGCGGAGCAGGTCGACGAGTACAACTGGCTGTACACCAGCCGGGCCCAGGGCGGCAGCGGGATCTGCGAGGACAACCCCGCCACCACCACCTGCCTGGCCGCGCCGCTGGACGTCACCACCGGCTACACCGACTACATCGTCCCGCTGGAGACCCGGATCGCCCTGGGCCACGTCCTGTCCAACGATCCCAAGCCGCACTTCATCCACCAGGCGAACCTCGCCGAGGACCGCATCGCCTATCCGGTGCTCGACGGTGTACTCGACGGCTACGCCGACCTGTTCACCGCCGACACCCCCGTGGTCAACCTCCGCATGAAGGACATCGGCAGCGAGATGCGGCGCCGTGCCGCCTGGCGCGCCGCCCTCGACGCGGGCCAGGTCACCGCCTACCGCATCGGCGACGAGGTGACCGTGCGGGCGCCCGCAGGTGTCGCGATCACGGCCACCATGCCCGCCGGCACCCGGCACGACGGCACCGGCTTCGGGTCCGCCTACGCCGGCCGGGTCTCCGGCTGGACCCCGGCCGCCACCGGCCTGCCCTACACCCTGGACCTGCCCCCGTCCGCAGCCGCACCGGCCGCGGCG
>NZ_JAKRGC010000119.1 GCF_022347745.1 Streptomyces sp. OfavH-34-F | reverse complement strand
CCCGCCGCGCTCGCGTCGCCGTCCGGGCCGGGCCGCCAGCCGCACTCCAGCGCGCGGCGCGCGATGTTGGGGCCGCTGGCGATGCGCTCGACGCAGCCGCGCGAGCCGCACGGGCACGCCTCGCCGTCGAGGTCCACGCTGATGTGACCGATGTGGCCGGCGTTTCCGCTGGGCCCGGGATGCAGGGCACCGCCGAGGACGAGCCCGCCGCCGACGCCGGTCGAGACGACCATGCACAGGGCGTCGTCGTGGCCGCGCGCCGCGCCGAGCCAGTGTTCGGCGGCGGTGATCGCGACGCCGTCGCCGACCAGGGTGACCGGCAGGCCGCCCGTGGCCCCGGCGACCCGTTCCACCAGCGGGAAGCCCCGCCAGCCGGGCACGTTGACCGGGCTGACCGTGCCCTCGGCGGCGTCCACCGGGCCCGCGCTGCCGACCCCGACGGCCGTCACCTCGGGCCAGCGCGGCGACGCGGCCAGTTCGGCGAGCACGCCCGCCACCGCCTCCATGACCCGCTCACCGCTCTCCCGCGCGGGCGTGGGCCGCCGCGCGCGGGCGACCAGCGCGCCGTCCCGGTCCACCAGAGCGCCGGCGATCTTGGTGCCCCCGATGTCCAGCGCGGCGACGAGATGGTTGTGCATCGGTGCGGCTCCGGTGATGTGAACGGACTGTGCGGCTCGGGTGAACAGTCTGCCCAGTCTCCCGCCCCTTGACAACGTTGTCCAGGGCCTATGCTCGTTCCCACATTCCCCGGAAGCCCGCGCGGCAGGCCCTCGCGGACCGCCGGATCGCCCGCACCGACGACAGGACAGCGCATCGTGGCCGAGACCACCCGTCATCCCGAGCACCGCTACGGCAACCGGCCGACCATGAAGGACGTGGCCGCGCGGGCCGGGGTGGGGCTCAAAACGGTGTCGCGGGTGGTCAACAGCGAGCCCGGGGTCACCCCGGACACCGAGCGCCGGGTGCAGGAGGCGATCGAGGCACTGGGCTTCCGCCGCAACGACAGCGCGCGCGTACTGCGCAAGGGCAGGACCGCGTCCATCGGCCTGGTCCTGGAGGACCTGGCGGACCCCTTCTACGGGCCGCTCAGCCGGGCGGTCGAGGAGGTGGCCCGCGCGCACGGGGCCCTGCTCATCAACGGTTCCAGCGCCGAGGACCCCGACCGCGAGCAGGAGTTGGTCCTCGCGCTGTGCGCCCGCCGGGTGGACGGGCTGATCGTGATTCCGGCCGCCGACGACCACCGCTATCTGGAGCCGGAGATCAAGGCCGGCGTGGCGACCGTGTTCGTGGACCGTCCGGCGGGGCGGATCGAGGCGGACACGGTGCTCTCGGACAGCTTCGGCGGGGCCCGTGAGGGGGTCGCCCATCTGATCGCGCACGGTCACCGCCGGATCGGCTTCATCGGCGACCAGCCCCGTATCCACACCGCGACGGAGCGGCTGCGCGGCTACCACGCGGCGATGGCGGAGGCCGGGATAACCGTGCCGGACTCCTGGGTCTCGCTGGGCCGGACGGACCCCGACCGGGTCCGCACCGCCGCCGAGGCGATGCTGTCGGGACCGGAGCCCGTGACGGCGCTCTTCTCGGGCAACAACCGGGTGACGGTGACGGTGGTACGGGTCCTGGCGGGCCGGGAGCGGCCGGTCGCCCTGGTGGGCTTCGACGACATCGAACTGGCCGACCTGCTCGGCATCACCGTCATCTCCCAGGACGCGGCGGCGGTGGGCCGCACCGCCGCCGAGCACCTCTTCCGCCGCCTCGAAGGGGCCGACCACAGCCCGGCGCGGGTCGAGCTGCCGACCCGGCTGATCGCCCGGGGATCGGGCGAACTCCCGCCCGCCTGAACGGACTTCGATACTCTGACGCGCCAGGCAGTCGATCGGGGAAGGGTCCGCGAACCGGATGAGGGAACGCACACTGGAGGCTCTCGGCCTCGGCGCGGCGCCGCGCGAGCATCCGCTGACCTATCCGGGGGCCTGGCCCGCCGGGTCGGGTCTGCTGCTCGGGGACACCTTTCTGCGGCTCTCGCCCGAACCGGACACGGGCCTCGACCGGTGGCCGGTGGAGTACGGCGGGCCGGGGAGCCGGGTGCCGCTCGACGAGGTGCTCGCCGACGCGGGCGCGCCGCCGACCGGCGAGCGGACCCCGGTGCTCGCGATCGGCTCCAACGCCTGTCCGGGGCAGCTCCGCTACAAGATGGCGGAGCGGGGCCTCAGTGCCGTCATCCCGATGGTCGAGGTGCGCGTGACGGGCATCGAGGCCGGTGTCTCCGCCCATGTGAGCCCGCTCGGCTATGTCTCGGCTTCGCCGTTCCACGCGCCGGGGCGGACCCGTGCGCTGTTCCTCACCTGGCTGGACGGGGCCCAGCTGGAGCACGTCGACCGGAGCGAGGGCGTCTTCCTCGCGCAGGGCGCCTACGACCGGATCTACCTGCCGGCGGACCGCTTCCCCGTGGAGATGCCGAACGGTGAACTCCTGAACGGCGTCCACGCGTACGCGCACCGCCTCGGGGTGCTCCACGACGGCACGGGCGCGCCGTGGGTCCACCCCGGAGAACGGCGGCTGCTCACGGAGTTGATCGCCCGGTCCCCGCTGCTGCGCGAGTGGTTCGGCGGCACTCCGGAGGAGTTCAGCGCCCGCGCGCTCGGCGACCCGGGGCTCTGCGAGAGGGGGACGCGTCTGCTCCGGGACGAGGGGCTCACCCTGGCCTCCGGCCTGGAGTCCCTCGTCGCGGCGCCGGGCCCGTCGGCGCCCGCCGGCGACGGAGTACCCGCCTGACGCCCCGTCCGGCCGCTACGGCGCCGTGACCGTCAGGCCACCGCGCCGGGGGGAGGCGAAGGCGTCGAGGTCCGCGCGGGTGAGCCCGGTCAGTTCGGCCACCTCCCCGGTGTCCAGGGCGCCGCAGTCGATGCCGCGCAGCAGGTAGCCGCTGAGCGCCTTGGCGGTGGCCGGTTCGTCCATCACGTCGCCGCCCGCCTTGGCCGCGTAGGCGGCGAGCCGGGACGCGGCCTGCTCCAGGCCCTCGCGGTAGAAGGTGTAGACGGCCGCGTACCGGGTGGGCAGGTGGGCCGGGTGCATGTCCCAGCCCTGGTAGTAGGCGCGGGCCAGGGCGCGCCGGGTGAGGCCGTAGTGCAGCCGCCACGCCTCGTGGACGCGCTCCGCGGACCCCACGGGCAGCACGTTGGTGGAGCCGTCCGAGACGCGTACGCCGGTGCCGGCGGCGGCCACCTGCATCACGGCCTTGGCGTGGTCGGCGGCGGGGTGGTCGCTCGCCTGGTACGCGGCGCTCACGCCGACGCAGGCGCTGTAGTCGAACGTCCCGTAGTGCAGCCCGGTGGCCCGGCCCCCCGCCGCGTCGATCATGCGGGCCACGGCGGCGGTGCCGTCGGCGGCGAGGATGGACTGGCTGGTCTCGATCTGGATCTCGAAGCCGAGGCGCCCGGCGGGCAGCCCGTGGGCCCGCTCGAAGGCTTCGAGGAGGTGGACGAAGGCGGTGACCTGCTCGGGGTAGGTCACCTTGGGCAGGGTGAGGACGAGCCCGTCGGGCAGCCCGCCGGCCCGCATCAGGCCGGTGAGGAAGATGTCGGTGGTGCGGATGCCCCGGTCGCGTACGGCCGCCTCCATGCACTTCATCCGGATGCCCATGTAGGGCGCCGCCGTGCCCCGGGCGTACGCCTCCGAGACGAGCCGGGCCGCTCGGGCCGCCGTCTCGTCCTCCTCGGCGTCGGAGCGGGGGCCGTAGCCGTCCTCGAAGTCGATCCTCAGGTCCTCGACGGGTTCGCGCTCCAGCTTGGCGCGCACCCGGTCGTGGACGGGCCCGGCCAGCTCGTCGGGGATGCCGAGGACGGCGGCGAGGGCCGCGGCGTCGGGGGCGTGCGCGTCGAGCGCCTTCAGCGCCTCGTCGCCCCAGGTGCGCAGGGTGCCGGCGGTGAAGGCGTCGCCGGGTACGTAGACGGTGTGCACGGGCTGGCGGGTGCCGGGGTCGCCCGGGTAGCGGCGGGCGAGTTCGGCGTCCACCGCCGCGAGGGAGGCGCTGATCCCGTCGCTGACCGCTCCGGCGAGGCTCGTCGCCACCGTCTCCTGCTGACCCATCGTCCGCACCCTCCACCTCGACAGTTTCCGCTTCCCGGAATCAATAATCCGTATAGTGAAGTTATAAGGCCGACGCACCGGCGTCAACGGTGACGGGAACGGCCGCGGGGCCGCACGGTGCGTTCACCGTGCGGCCCCGCGGCCGTTTGCTCGTACGCGCTCGGCGGCGATCAGCCCTTGCGGGTGTTGATCTCCTCGGTGAGCTGGGGCACGACGTCGAAGAGGTCGCCCACGACGCCGTAGTCGACGAGGTCGAAGATCGGCGCCTCGGGGTCCTTGTTCACCGCGACGATCGTCTTCGAGGTCTGCATGCCGGCCCGGTGCTGGATCGCGCCCGAGATGCCCGAGGCGATGTACAGCTGCGGGGAGACCGACTTGCCGGTCTGCCCGACTTGGTTGGTGTGCGGGTACCAGCCCGCGTCCACCGCCGCACGCGACGCGCCGACCGCGGCACCCAGCGAGTCCGCCAGCGCCTCGATGACCGCGAAGTTCTCCGCGCCGTTGACGCCACGGCCGCCGGAGACCACGATCGCGGCCTCCGTCAGCTCCGGACGGCCCGTCGACTCACGCGGCGTACGCGAGAGCACCTTCGTACCGGTGGCCGCGGCGGAGAACTCCACCGCCAGCTCCTCCATCGCACCCGCGCCCGCGGCCGGCTCGACCGGCGCCGAGTTCGGCTTCACCGTCACCACCGGCGTACCGTGCGTGACCCGGGACTTCGTGGTGAACGAGGCCGCGAACACCGACTGCGTCGCCACCACACCCTGTTCACCCGCCTCCACGTCCACCGCGTCGGTGATGATCCCCGACCCGATCCGCACCGCGAGACGGGCCGCGATCTCCTTGCCCTCCGCCGACGACGACACCAGCACCGCCACCGGCGACACCAGCCGGTGCGCGGCCTGGAGGGCGTCCACCTTCGGTACGACCAGATACTCGCCGAACTCGGCCGCCTCCGACACGAGGACCTTCACCGCGCCGTGCTCGGCGAGCACACCCGCCGTCCCGGCCGCACCCGCACCCACCGCGACCGCGACCGGGTCACCGATCCGCCGCGCGAGCGTCAGCAGCTCCAGCGCCGGCTTGCGGACCGCGCCGTCCAGGTGATCGACAAAGACGAGAACTTCAGCCATCAGACTTCCCTACTCCTGCACATCAGCGACAACGACCACGCACAACGGCTCAGATGAACTTCTGGCCGGCCAGGAACTCGGCCAGCTGCTTGCCGCCCTCGCCCTCGTCCTTCACGATCGTGCCCGCGGTGCGGGCCGGGCGCTCCGTCGCGGAGTCGACCGCGGTCCAGGCACCCGCCAGACCCACCTGCTCTGCGTCCAGGCCCAGGTCGTCCAGGTCCAGGGACGTCACCGGCTTCTTCTTCGCCGCCATGATCCCCTTGAACGAGGGGTAGCGCGCCTCGCCGGACTGGTCGGTCACCGACACCACCGCCGGCAGCGACGCCTCCAGCTCCTCCGACGCACTGTCCCCGTCCCGCCGGCCGCGCACCACACCGCCCTCGACCGACACCTGCGACAGCAGCGTCACCTGCGGCACACCCAGCCGCTCCGCCAGCAGCGCCGGAACCACACCCATCGTCCCGTCCGTCGACGCCATCCCCGAGACCACCAGGTCGTACCCGGTCTCCTCCAGCGCCTTCGCCAGCACCAGCGACGTCCCCAGCGCGTCCGTCCCGTGCAGATCGTCGTCCTCGACGTGAACCGCCTTGTCCGCACCCATCGACAACGCCTTGCGCAACGCGTCCCTGGCATCCTCCGGACCCACCGTCAGCACGGTGACCTCCGCATCGTCCGCCGCCTCCGCGATCTGCAACGCCTGCTCGACCGCGTACTCGTCCAGCTCCGACAGCAGACCGTCCACATCCTCACGGTCCACCGTCAGGTCATCGGCGAAATGCCGGTCACCGGTCGCGTCGGGCACGTACTTCACACAGACAACGATCCTCAAGCTCACGCCGGCTCTCCCTGTACCTGGTGGTGTCCTGCGGGAATCCTATGGCACTCAGTACCCTGCGTAAAGGTACCCAGTGTCAGCGGGCCGGATTCGGTGTTACGTTTCCGGCATGACCGAAGACCGCCGACCGGCCAAGAAGCCCCCCATGCGTGACGTGCTCGCCGAGGCGGCCTTCGCGCTCTTCCTGGAGCGCGGCTTCGAGCGGACCACGGTGGACGACATCGTCGCCCGCGCGGGCGTGGGACGGCGGTCGTTCTTCCGCTACTTCCCCTCGAAGGAGGACGCGGTCTTCCCGGACCACGAGCGGTGCCTGGCGGACATGACCGCGTTCCTGGCCGCCGCCGAGGACGGCGACCCCGTCGCCACCGTCTGCGACGCCGCCCGGCTGGTGCTGCGGATGTACGCGGAGAACCCGGAGTTCTCCGTGCAGCGCTACCGGCTCACCCGCGAGGTGCCCGGACTGCGGACCTACGAGCTGTCCGTGGTGCGCCGCTACGAGCGGACCCTGGCCGGCTATCTGGAACGGCGCTGGGCCCAGGACCCGGACGCCGCTCCCGACGCGCCCCTGCGCGCCGAGGTGATCGCCGCCTCGGTGGTCGCCGCGCACAACAACGGCCTGCGCTCCTGGCTGCGTTCGGGCGGCCGGGGCGACGCGGGGGCGGAGGTGGACCGGGCGCTGGAACTGGTGCGCACGGTCTGGGGCGAGGCGGCCGCGGGGAAGCCGGCCGCGCCCGCGACGGCATCCGGGCAGGACCCGGCCCCGGTGTCCTTCGGCGCCCCGGCGGGCGACGGCGAGGTGATCGTCATGGTGGCGCGCAAGGGCGCTCCGATGTGGCGCGTGGTGCAGCACGTGGAGGCCGCGCTCGGCGGCGCCTGACGCCCGGACGAGAGCCACGTCACCAATTCACGGCACTCAGTGCCTTTACTTCGCGGAACTTAGTGCCATACGGTGCCGCTGTGCCGTTGCCGGGAGCGCGGCACGTACCGAGTCGAGCGCGGGAGGCGGAACGTGTTCAGTACCGGAATCGACGTGGGGCCTGCGACCCGCGAGACGGATGAGCCGCACAGCCAGGAAGGGCTGGTCTACCAGGTGTGCCGCTGGTGCGGCACCGCGTCCTTCCGCAAACTCCTGTGCCCCGTCTGCGCGTCGAGCGACCTGGAGTCCGCACGGAGCGACGGGCAGGGCGTCGTCGTACGCTCCAACGTCGTCAACCGCTATTCGCGCGTGATGCGCAACGAGTCCCTGGTCCGCTTCCCCGAGGGCTTCGTCTACCGGTGCCGGATCGTGGGTGCCGCCCCGCACCTCGTCAACGTCGGCGACCGGGTCCGGCCCGTCGGCGGCCGGACCTCGGTGTCCGGCGAGGTCGTGATGGAACTCTGCGACCCGCCCGGCTCGGCCACCTGGTACTGACCGCCCGGAGGCGGCCCGGCGCGACCGCGCGACCGCGCGACCGGCTCACGCCTCCAGGTAGCGCAGTACGGCCAGCACCCGCCGGTTGTAGCCGGTGGTGTGCGCCAGCCCCAGCTTGTCGAAGACCGTGTTCAGGTTCTTCTCCACGGCGCTCAGCGAGATGTGCAGCTTCTGGCCGATCGCCGCGTTGGTGTGGCCCTGGGCGAGCGCCTCCAGCACGGTGCGCTCGCGCGGCGTCAGCCGCGACAGCGGGTCGGCGTGCGTACTGCGGATCACCAACTGCCGTACGACCTCCGGGTCGAAGACGGCCCCGCCCGCGTGGATGCGCTCCAGCGAGTCCAGGAACTCCTCCACCTGCGCCACCCGGTCCTTGAGCAGATAGCCCACCCGCTCCGCGTTCTCCGCGAGCAACTGGGCGGCGTAGTTGCGCTCCACGTACTGCGAGAGCACCAGCACCCCCACCTCCGGACGGCTCCGCCGGATCTCCACCGCCGCCCGCAGCCCCTCGTCCTTGTGCGTGGGCGGCATCCGGATGTCGGTGACCACGAGGTCCGGGGTTCCCGCCGCCACCTCGGCCAGCAGGGACTCCGCGTCCCCCACGGCCGCCAGGACCTCGTGCCCCTCCTCGGCGAGCAGGCGCACCAGGCCCTCCCTCAGCAGGGTCGAGTCCTCGGCCAGAATCACGCGCACGGCAGCTCCGCGGTCACGGTGGTGGGGCCCCCGAGGGGGCTGTGGACGTCCAGCATGCCGTCGATCGCGGCGACCCGGCCCCGCAGCCCCGCGAGCCCGCCGCCCTCGGGGTCGGCGCCGCCGCACCCGTCGTCGCGCACGGACACGGTGAGCAGGTCGCCGCGCCGGGTCACGCTCACCGCGACGGCGCCGGCGCCCGAGTGCTTGGCGGCGTTCGTCACCGACTCGGACACCACGAAGTACGCCGCCGTCTCGACGGACGCCGGCAGCGGCCCCGGCACCTCGTACGCCACCCGTACGGGAATCGAGCAGCGCTCCGCCACCCCGCCCAGCGCCTCCCGCAGCCCCACGCTGTCCAGCGCCGTGGGATACACCCGCCACGCCACCTCGCGCAGCTCCGCGAGCACCTCGCCCGCCTCCCGGTGCGCCTGCTCCAGCAGCGCGTCCGCCCGTTCGGTGTCCCGCGCACGGCGGGCTCGGCCCAGCAGCATCGCCAGCGCGACCAGCCGCTGCTGCACCCCGTCGTGCAGGTCCCGCTCCACGCGCCGCCGCTCCCGGTCCACCGCCCGCACCACGGCCGCCCGGCTCGCCGCGAGTTCGCCGATGCGCCGCCGCAGCAACTCCCGCTCGCCGGGCCCGAAGCACTCCCGCGCCAGCCGGGCCTCCAGCGCCGCCAGCCGGAACAGCCCCTGCACATCGAGGAAGAGCAGCACCGAACCCAGGACCACCTGGCCCAGCAGCTCGCCCCAGTCCGGCGCCGAGCGGGCCACGCCCGCCACGAGCAGCCCCGCCAGCACCAGCCCGAAACCCAGCAGCCCGGATACCACCGCGCACACCGGCCCGGAACCGGCACGGGCGGCCAGATAGCGGAGCACCTGCTGGTCGGAGGGGCGGTGCGCGGGGAACCGGTCCCCGAAGAACACCGTCCTGCGCCACCGCTCGGCGTCCGCCAGCCGCCGGGCCCCGGAGAGCAGCAGGGTCCGCGCGCCGCCCCGGGTGCGCGGCCACAGCAGGAAGGGCCCGAGCAGCGCCCCGGCCCCCGCGAGGTACACCGGCCCGGCGAGGGCGGTCAGACAGCCCAGCAGCGTCCCGGCGACCGGCAGCGCCCGGCCTGCGAACCGCGCCCCGTCCCGGACGACCGGGGGAGCCTCCATCGTGCCGCGCCGCCCCTCCGTCTCACGCCCGCTCACCGGGCCCCGCCCTGTGCCACGACCGGGCCCGAACGATAGTTCCCCCACGCGCCCGTCCTCGACGGCGGACCCCGGCCCGGGCACCGCACCGCCGCCCGGCTCAGACACCACGGCGGTGCCGGGCGCGCCCGGCGGCCGAGCGGGCCCGGACGCACACGGCGACGTACAGCGCGAGGGCCACCGCGACCAGCAGCAGCACCGCCTTGGACAGTACGCCGACGTAGTCGCCCACCGACTCCCACTGGTCCCCGAGCCAGTAACCGGCCAGCACCAGCACCGCGTTCCACACCAGACTGCCCACGGCGGTCAGCGCGAGGAACCGGGGCAGCGGCATCCGCTCCAGACCCGCCGGCACGGAGATGAGGCTCCGGAAGACCGGCACCATCCGGCCGAGCAGCACCGCCTTCGTGC
Organism: Streptomyces sp. OfavH-34-F; assembly: GCF_022347745.1. Classification (GTDB taxonomy): domain Bacteria; phylum Actinomycetota; class Actinomycetes; order Streptomycetales; family Streptomycetaceae; genus Streptomyces. Next base: position 8,463 of record NZ_JAKRGC010000119.1, on the reverse strand, counting down.
CGTGCCGGGCGAACCACGCCTCGGTGCGCGCCAGATCGGAGACCCTGACCAGCGGCAGCCGCTCCCAGAGCGCGTACATCCGCTCCCGGCCGAACAGGGCCCCGAGCCAGTACAGCGCCGCCGCCCCCACCACCGAACCCAGCGTCGTCCAGAACAGCGCGGACGCCAGGGAGAGCACGCCCTGCCCGGCGGCGAAGCCGGTCAGCGGCAGGATGATCTCGCTCGGCAGCGGCGGGAAGAGGTTCTCCAGCGCGACGGCCAGCCCCGCGCCGGGACCGCCCAGCGTGTCGACGAGCCCGGCGGCCCAGCCCGCCACCCCGCCCGTGGGCTCCTGGGGGAGGGCGAGCAGTACGCGTTCCATACGAGGTCTCCGCTCGGGTGACGGCCGGGGCACGGTGCCCCGGGCTCCTCACTCACGCTAGGAATCCGGAGGCCCGCGCCGGTATGCGGCCGGCCACCGCGCCACCCTGCGGTTTCCCGCAGGGTCACTCGGAGCGGCCCCTGACAGGGACCGAACAATTCATCCGATGAACCCTTGCCTCCACTCTTCTCCCGGCGCAAAGCCGCCGCTACCATCGGGACGCAGTATGGGAGCGCTCCCACGCCCGTGCACGCCCTTGACCGCCTCCCGGGCGGTCCCTGTTCGGAGAGGACGTTTCCGTGCGCTCAAGCGCAAGATCCTTCGCCACCCTGGTGGCGGCCTTCACCCTCACGGCGGGCTTGTTCACCGCCGGAGCCCCCGCGTCGGCGTACGCCGACGAGGCCGCCCCCGCCGCCCAGGCATCCGATGTGTCCGTCGCCGCGGACACATACGACTGGAAGAACGTCCGCATCGACGGCGGCGGCTTCGTGCCCGGCATCGTCTTCAACCGGTCCGAGAAGAACCTCGCCTACGCCCGCACCGACATCGGCGGCGCCTACCGCTGGGACCAGGCCGGCAAGCAGTGGGTGCCGCTGCTCGACTGGGTGGACTGGGACCACTGGGGCTGGACCGGGGTGGTGAGCCTCGCCTCCGACTCCGTCGACCCGGACAAGGTGTACGCCGCCGTGGGCACGTACACCAACGACTGGGACCCCACCAAGGGCGCGGTGCTGCGCTCCTCCGACCGGGGCGCCACCTGGAAGGCGAGCACCCTGCCGTTCAAGCTCGGCGGCAACATGCCGGGCCGCGGCATGGGCGAGCGCCTCGCGGTCGACCCGAACAAGAACTCCGTGCTCTACTTGGGCGCGCCCAGCGGCAACGGCCTGTGGCGGTCCACCGATTCGGGCGCCACCTGGTCCGAGGTGACGGCCTTCCCCAACCCCGGCAACTACGCGCAGGACCCGACCGACACCAGCGGCTACGGCAACGACAACCAGGGCATCGTCTGGGTGACGTTCGACGAGCGCACCGGCAGCGCGGGCAGCGCCACGCAGGACATCTACGTCGGGGTCGCCGACAAGGAGAACACCGTCTACCGGTCCACGGACGGCGGCGCCACCTGGTCGCGGATCGCCGGACAGCCCACCGGATACCTGGCGCACAAGGGCGTACTCGACTCCGAGAACGGCTATCTCTACCTGACCCTGAGCGACACCGGCGGCCCGTACGACGGCGGCAAGGGGCAGATCTGGCGCTACACCACCGCGACCGGTGAGTGGAAGAACGTCAGCCCGGTCGCCGAGGCCGACACCTACTACGGCTTCAGCGGGCTGACCGTCGACCGTCAGCACCCCGGCACGGTGATGGCGACCGCGTACAGCTCCTGGTGGCCGGACACCCAGATCTTCCGCTCCACGGACAGCGGCGCGACCTGGACGCGGGCCTGGGACTTCACCGACTACCCGAACCGCTCCAACCGCTACACCCAGGACGTCTCCTCGGTGCCGTGGCTGACCTGGGGCGCCAACCCGGCGCCGCCGGAGACCACGCCCAAGCTGGGCTGGATGACGGAGGCGCTGGAGATCGACCCGTTCGACTCGAACCGCATGATGTACGGCACCGGCGCGACGATCTACGGCACGGAGAACCTCACCAACTGGGACTCCGGCAGCAAGTTCAAGATCACCCCGATGGTGAAGGGGCTGGAGGAGACCGCCGTCAACGACCTGGCCAGCCCGCCGTCCGGCGCCCCGCTGCTCAGCGCGCTCGGTGATATCGGGGGCTTCCGGCACACCGACCTCGACGCCGTCCCGGGCATGATGTTCACCTCGCCCAACCTCACCTCCACCACGAGCATCGACTTCGCCGAGGCCAGCCCCAGCACGGTGGTCCGGGTGGGCAGCGCGGACGCGACTCCGCACATCGGCTTCTCCACGGACAACGGCGCCAACTGGTTCCAGGGCTCCGAGCCGTCCGGGGTGACCGGCGGCGGCACGGTCGCGGCGGCCGCCGACGCGAGCGGCTTCGTCTGGAGCCCCGAGGGCGCCGGCGTCCACCACACGACCGGGTACGGCAGTTCGTGGAAGGCGTCCACCGGCATCCCGCAGGGCGCGACGGTCGAGTCGGACCGGAAGAACCCGAAGAAGTTCTACGGGTACAAGGCCGGCACCTTCTACGTCTCGACGGACGGCGGCGCGACCTTCACCGCGAAGGCGTCGAGCGGTCTGCCCGCCGAGGGCAACGTCCGCTTCAAGGCGGTCCCCGGCATCGAGGGCGACATCTGGCTGGCCGGCGGCGCCGAGAAGGGCACCTACGGCCTGTGGCACTCCACCGACTCCGGGGCGACCTTCACCAAGCTGAGCGGGATCGAGCAGGCGGACTCGGTCGGCTTCGGCAAGGCGGCGGCCGGCGCCTCGTACCAGACGGTCTTCATCACCGCGAAGATCGGCGGGGTGCGCGGTGTGTTCCGGTCCACGGACGGGGGCGCCGGCTGGACCCGCATCAACGACGACGCCCACCAGTGGGGCTGGATCGGCGCCGCGATCACCGGCGACCCGCGTGTCTACGGCCGGGTGTACGTGTCCACCAACGGGCGCGGCATCATGTACGGGGAGTCCTCCGACAGCGACGGCGGCGGCACGGACCCCGGTACCGACCCGGGCACGGACCCCGGCACGGACCCGGGCACCGATCCGGGTGACGCCGCCTGCTCGGTGACGTACAAGGTCACCAACCAGTGGTCCGGCGGCTTCCAGGCCGATGTGACGCTGACCAACACCGGCAGCACCGAACTGGACGGCTGGAAGCTGTCCTGGACCTTTGCCGACGGGCAGAAGGTGGGCCAGATGTGGAACGCCCGGGCCACGCAGAACGGGGCGGAGGTGACCGCCGCCAACGTCGACTGGAACGGCAGGGTCGCCCCCGGCGCGTCGGCGGGCTTCGGCTTCACCGGCACGCTGACCGGCGGCAACACGGCACCGGACGCCTTCTCGCTGGGCGACGAGGTCTGTGCCACCGGCTGACGCGCCGTCCGGTGGCACACCGCGGGGGCGGACCGGGGGACCGGGCCGCCCCCGCGGTCCGTCTTACTGGCCCCGTACAGGTTCGTCGGCCATACTGCCCGCCGTGGAGCAGCGCATAGATCCGAAGACCCAGCCCGCGTACGCCGCAGGGACCGACCCGGCGTACATCCCCGGTCTCACGGCCCCCGGCCCCGCCGCGACGGTGGCCGAGAAGCCCGAGAAGCCCGAGGAGCCGGAGGAGCCCGAGGAGACCGGGGAGTCCGCACCCGCCGACGCCGTCGCGGACGCACCGGCCGACGAGGCGCGGCCCGCGGCGGCCGACGAGGACGATGAGCAGGAGGAGAGCGAAGAGAGCGACGAGAAGGGCGCGGACGGACCCTCGTTCGAGGTGAGCGATCGGCGCGGCTCGATCGCGGCCGACCGCAAGGGCGTCCGCTTCACGCTGGACGACCAGCAGGCCGACTTCGGCTGGGACGAGATCGGCGCGGTCGAGGTCAAACCGGCCCGCTTCGGCCGCCGGTTCACCGTCACCGTCCACCTCTCCACCCGGCGCTGGTTCAACGGCGAGGTCGAGGCGGCGTCCCGCGGCAGCCTCAAGGAGTGGGCCGAGGAACTCGACGCGGTCCTGGACGCCTACTTCGAGGAGTGAGCGGAGCCCGGCCGGTCCGGGGCATCGAGGCGCCCCGGCCCGCCGGGCCCGTGTCCGGTCAGGCGTCCGCCAGGACCACCGAACGGGTCAGGTGGCGCGGGCTGTCCGGGTCCAGGCCGCGCGCCGCCGCGCGCGCCACGGCCAGGCGCTGGACGCGGACCAGGTCCGCCAGCGGGTCCAGGTCGCTCTCCACCCAGCGGGCCCCGGTCGCCAGCAGCTGCTCGCGCAGGCCCTCGGGGGCGGGGCCGAACATCCAGGTCGCGGTGGTTTCACCGGCGATGCTGATGGGGCCGTGGCGGTACTCCATCGCGGCGTACGCCTCGGTCCAGGAGAGCGACGCCTCCTTCATCTTGAGCGCCGCCTCGTTGGCCAGCCCGGCCGTCCAGCCGCTGCCCAGGAACGTGAACTGGTCGCGGTCCACCAGGCCCTCGGGCAGCGGCTCCGCCAGCGCCGTCTCGGCGTCGTGGACCACCGCGTCGGTGTGCAGCCCGAGGTGGGCGCGCAGCAGCGTCAGCAGGGTGGTGGCGAACCGGGTCTGCACGACGGACCGTTCGTCCGCGAAGTCGAGGACCACGACCGCGTCGGCGGTCGTCATCACCGGGGTTCCCGGATCGGCGGTGATCGCCACCGTGGGCGTCGTGCCCCGCAGCCGGGCGAGGAGTTCCAGCACCTCCGTCGTGGTCCCGGAGCGGGTGAGCGCGACGACCCGGTCGTAGCGGCGGCGGTTCGGGAACTGCGAGGCCGCGAAGGCGTCGGTCTCGCCCTGCCCGGACTCCTCGCGCAGCGAGGCGTACGCCTGGGCCATGTAGTACGAGGTGCCGCAGCCGACGACGGCGACGCGCTCGCCGGCGGCGGGCAGCACGGCCGCGTGACTCCCCGCCAGCTCCGCTGCGCGGCGCCAGCACTCCGGCTGACTGGCGATCTCGATCTCGACGAATGACACGTCTGCGCTCCGTACCGGTGAGAGGATGCTTTTTTCTGCACGGTACTCGCGTGGAACGAACATTTTCAAGCACGCGTGGTGGCGGGCGGACGGACCCGGCCGGGCGCTGTGCGACGCTTGCCGCTGTCCGTGAGCGCGCCCGAGGGGAATCGGCGCCCCCCGCCCGGACGTGAGGAGAACTGCCATGTCCAGGGACGCCCGCTGGAGCGCACTGCTGGAACTCGTGGGCCGCCACGGCCGGGTGGACGTCGAGGACGCCGCGAAGGCGCTGGACGTCTCGGCCGCGACGATCCGGCGGGACCTGGACCAGCTCGCCGAGCAGCGGCTCCTCACCCGTACGCGCGGCGGCGCGGTCGCCCACGGCGTCGGCTACGAACTGGCCCTCCGCTACAAGGAGGGGCGCAACGCCCCCGAGAAGCAGGCCATCGGGCGCGCCGTCGCCGACCTGATCGCGGCCGGCGAGGTCGTCGGGCTCACCGGCGGCACCACCCTCACCGAGGTGGCCCGCTCGCTCGCCGTCCGCCCCGACCTGGCGGGCGACGGCGCGGCCGGGCGGCCGGCGCTCACGGTGGTGACCAACGCGCTCAACATCGCCCACGAGCTGGCCGTCCGGCCGCAGTTCAAGACGGTGGTCACCGGCGGGGTCGCCCGACCCCAGTCCTACGAGCTGACCGGCCCGCTGGCCGCCGGGGTGCTGGGCGAGATCACGCTGGACGTGGCGGTGCTCGGCGTCAACGCGCTCGACACCGGGCGCGGGGCGTACGTGCACCACGAGGGCGAGGCGGGCGTCAACCGGCTGCTCGCCCAGCAGGCCCGGCGGGTGGTGATCGCCGCCGACTCCTCGAAGATCGGCAAGCGCGCCTTCGCCCGCGTCTGCGATCTCTCCCTGGTGGACGTGCTCGTGACGGACCGGGGCATCGCGCCCGAGGAGTCGGCCCGGCTCACGGAGGCCGGGGTCACGGTCATCGCGGTCTGAGCCGCCCGCTCCTTCCGGCGTGTCCGAAACGCGGGTGCGCGGAGTCTGTTTTCGGCCATGCTCAATGGGTAATCGGCCCCTTCCGGTTTGACGGCGCCCGGTCGCGCCCCGGTGACCGGTGGGTTCCGCTCCGCGCTGTTTTCCCCGCTTCACCCCGGAAGATTCCGTACGGTGACAGGCCGGGATGCTCTCGCACGGTGACGGGCCGGCCGCCACCGGTGCCCGCCAAGGTAACTTTTCAGCCAACGGCGTGTTTTTATGGCCAGGTTCGAACGCGCGACCGGAATGTGGTCGGCATAATCGCGTCCATGTCGATCACGGGTGGGGATGTCGTTGACCTTGGCAGGGGCCTGTACGCCTGGCTCCCGCCGAAGCGTGGCTGGGGGCTGGCCAACTGCGGCCTGCTCGTCTCGCCCCGGGGCGCGTTGTGGATCGACACCCCGTACGACCCGGTGCTCGCCGGGCAGTTCCTCGCCGAGTCCGTGAAGCGGCTGCCCGAGGGCGTCTCCATCGACCGCGTCGTCGTCACGCACGCCAACGGCGACCACTTCTGGGGCGCGGGCGTGCTCCCGGACGCCGAGATCATCGTCACGCGCGAGGCGCGGGAGCACATCCACTACGAGCCCACCCCGCAGCAGCAGCACGCCCTCGTCAGCGGCGGCGACCCGGCCACCCCGCTGGGGGCCTACCTCGCACGGCACTTCGGCCCGTTCGACTGGTCGCAGACCGAACCCGTCCGGCCCACCACGTACTTCACCGGCGAGCTCGAACTGACCGTCGGCGACTACCCCGTCCAGATCACCTCGCTCGCGCCCGCGCACACCACCGGCGACCTGATCGTCCACCTGCCGGCCCAGTCCACCGTGTTCAGCGGCGACATCATCTTCTCCTCGTCCGACGAGCAGCCCGGCGACCACCCGTGCCACTGGGAAGGCCCGCTGAGCAACGTCATCGCCGCCTGCGAACAGGTCCTGGCCACCGGCGCCGAGACGATCGTCCCCGGCCACGGGCCCGTGATCGACCGGGCCGGCGTCCGCGAGCACATCGACTACCTCGCGTACGTGCAGGAGCGCGCCCACACCCTCCACGCCGCCGGAGTGCCCTCCGTCGACGCGGCCCGCCGGGTCATCGCCGAAGGCCGCTACCCCGCGCTCGGCCTGCCCGAACGGCTCGTGGTGACCATGGGCAGCGAGTACCGGCAGCTCGACGGTTCGGAGCGGCCCGGTGTGGTCCAGGTGATCACCGACGTCGCCACGGTCGCACAGGAAGTGGAGCAGGCCAGTGAGCCGGCAGGCAGAGCGGGCTGACCGCGCGGCCCAGCGCCGCGCGCCGGCGGACCGCCCCGACGAGAGAGACGCGGTATCGGCATGATCGCATGGATCCTCACGGTGATCGCCGTCGTCGTCGCGGTGGCGGGCTACTCGCGCGCCTACCGGGCCGGCCTCGCCGAACAGCAGGCCGTCACCCGCGCCGAACTCGCCGACCGCCAGGCCAAGGCCGCCGAGGCCCGCACCGCCGCCCTCCTGGACGAGATCAGGCAGCTCGCGCGCAAGCGCATACCCGCCGCCGCCCTCGCCCTCTCGCACCCCAGCGCCACCGTCCCCGGACTGCGCGAGGCGGCCGAGGTGGACGGCGGCGCGGCCCTCCTGCTCACCGAGGCCGTCCAGGCCGCCAGGACCGCCGTCCTGGAGGAGCGCCAGCGCGTGGACGCGGCGGCCCGCGCCGCGATGCGCGGCACCTCCGCCAAGATCCAGTCCCTGCTCAACCAGTCCCAGCAACTGCTCCACGAACTCCAGCACGAGTACGACGACCCGCGCATCCTCCAGCTGGACTTCCGCAACGAACTCGCCCTGCGCCGCACCCAGGCCACCGCCGTGCTCTGCGACGCCTGGCCCGGCCTCGCCCGGCAGAACTCGCCGCTCGTCGAGATCGTCCTCGGCGCCCAGTCGCGCGTCGCCGGCTACGAGCGGATCAAGGTCTCCAACCATCTGCGCGACGAACGCCTCGCGCTCGCCGCACGGGCCGCCGAACCCCTCGCGATCGCCCTCGCCGAACTGCTCGCCAACGCCACCGCGTACTCCCACCCCGACACGGACGTGCAGGTCACCATCCAGCAGAGCGGCGGCCGGGGCGCGTTCCTCGTGGTGGACGACGCCGGCATCGGCATGGACGAGGACGCGCTGGAACGGGCCCGCGCCCTGCTCGCCGGCCCCGCCGAGGTGCTGCTGACCGAGCTGGGCGACCCGCCGCAGACCGGCTTCGCGGTCGTCGGCCGGCTCGTCGTGCAGTACGGCTTCGACTGCCACATCGAGGCGTCCCCGTTCGGCGGCATGCGCACGATGCTGCGGATTCCCGCGCACCTGCTGACCGTGCTGGACGAGGACCGCGACCTCTCCGCCCTCGCCCCCGCCCCCGTGTCCGCCGCCGCGGACCGCCCCGCCCCGGCCGCCCGGCCCGCGGGAACCGGGACCGGGGACGCCGCGGACCCCACCGGACTGCCCAGCCGGCGCC
>NZ_JAKRGC010000118.1 GCF_022347745.1 Streptomyces sp. OfavH-34-F | reverse complement strand
GAGCAGGTCCTCGGTGCCGGTGGCGCGGGCGCGGTGGTCCGGGGCGAGGCAGTCGTGCAGGATGGGGCGCCACGCCTCGGGGAGGGCGGGCGAGAGCCGCAGCCCCTCGGTGCCGCGCGCGTACCGGGTCGCCGCGTCGGCGCGGGCCTCGGCGGAGGCGCCGGGGAGCGGGAACTCGCCGGTCAGGACGACGTGGGCGAGGACCCCGAAGGCCCAGACGTCGGCGGAGGGGCGGATGCGGGTGCCGCGCTCGTCGACCACGGGCCAGAGCAGTTCGGGCGGGGTGTAGTCGGGGGTGGCGAAGGCCGGGGTGTAGGCATGGGTGCCCTGCATCTCGGCCGCCATGTTGAAGTCGGCGAGCCGGGCGGAGCCGTCCGCCATGAGCAGCACGTTGGCCGGCTTCAGGTCGCCGTGCACCCAGCCCGCGTGGTGCAGCTGGTGCAGGCCCTCGCAGACCTGGGCCAGCAGGGCGGGCCCGGCGCCGGGGACGGCGGTACGGGCCAGCAGGGCGTCCAGGGAGCCTTCCGCCCGTTCCAGTACGAGGACGGTCGCGCCGTCCAGTTCGGGGTGGTCCGGGTCGTCGACGGTCAGGGTGTCGTACATCCGGATCAGCCGGGGCGAGCGCAGCCGCCGCAGCAGCCGCACCTCGCGCTCGGCGAGGTCGCGCAGGTGCTCCAGCTGGCGCGGGGTGCGGGTGCCGGTGGGCAGGAACTTGAGCGCGGCGCGGAGCGGAAGCCCGCCGTCCGGCGCGTCCTCGGCGCCCCGCGCGCCTCTGACACCCCACCCGCCGCCCCGCCTGCCCCGACCGCCCCGACCGCCCCGCCCGGCTCGCCCGTCCCGCTCGTCCTTCGTCTCCCGGTCGCGGGTCGCTTCGTACACCGTGGCGAACGCGCCCGACGCGAGGGGCTCGCGTACCTCCCACGGCCCGATCCGGTAGCCCCTGGGCACGGGCACCGCGTACGGCGGCGCGGTCATCGCGCGGCCCCGGCGCGCGCGGGGCCGAGCACGACGAGGTCGTCCTCGCGGACCAGGTCGAACCGCAGGGCGAGGGAGGCCAGGGACTCCTTCTTGCCATGGGTGCGGCGGCCGGGCTCGGCGGTGTCCGCGTCGGGCCGCAGCCGGAGCTTGAGGGCGAGGTAGTCGATGTTCCAGTACACCGCCGAGCGGCTGGCCTTGGGCCAGCCGGGGCGCAGCCGCTCCACGATCTCCTCGACGGCGGGCAGCGGGGCGTTCGGCTCACCGCGCAGCCGGCGTTCGCACAGGGCGACGAGGACGGCGAAGTACCGTTTGGTGCGGTCCAGGGCGAACGCCGGCAGCGTACCGACGCCGTCGAGGCCCTGGCGGCGCACGCTGCGGAAGGCGTGCCGGGGCGCCCAGACGTCGAAGGTGAGCAGATCACCGGCGGCGGGCAGGGTCACCCGCGACAGCTCGAACGGAACGGGTGCTTCCACCCGGCCCGGCGGCACCTTGACGTGTTCGCCGGCGCCCTCCGGGTTCTCCACGACGTAGGTCTGGTCCTCGCTGAGGTTGCTCAGCAGCCAGAACGTCCGGTGGGCCGTGATCTCGCCCGCGTTGCGCGGGACGCCCGGGTGGTCGATGAGGAGGTCGCCGGGTCCGTGGCAGGCCCGGCCGAAGGCGGCGCGTTCCCCCGAACCGATCCTGAGCTGTTCGGCGACGCTGCCGCACGAGGGTGGCACGATGATGACGCTGTACATGGAGTCGTCCCCCTTCCCCGGCTGCCCGGGGTCGTTCTCTCCAGTCAACTTCCCGGCAGAGTAGGGGAGTCGAAGGGGGACGGACGACGCATTCGGGCGCCACGGCGCGTCATCCGGCGCGGGGCGCGGGGAGGCGGGGCCGCTCGCCGGGCCGCCGGTCGTTCAGACCAGGAGCTTCGACTTCGCCCGCTGGTACTCGTCCTCGGTGATCGCGCCCCGGTCCTTGAGGTCGGCCAGTCTCGACAGGTCCTCGACGTGGTTGCCGCGGTGGCCGCCGGTTCCGCCGTCCGTTGCCGCCGCGTCCCTGATGTACGCCTTGAAGGCCGCGTCGCGTTCCTTCGCCTCCTGGACGTCCCGCCTGCTCATGGACTTGCCGCGGGCGATCACGTAGGCCAGGACGCCCAGGTACGGCAGCACCAGCGCGAGGATCAGCCACCCGGCCTTGGCCCAGCCGCTCAGGTCGTGGCTGCGGAAGATGTCCGTGATGACCCGGAAGAGCAGGAAGAGCCACATGATCCAGAGGAAGAACCAGAGCATCGTCCAGAACAGGTTGAGCAGGGGATAGTCGTCCATCGTCCGCTCCCTCGTCGCCGTCGGATGACGGTGAATGACTGCGAATGACTGAATCCAAAACCAGTCATATCACCACATTCACTCCACTGCTCGGCGGTGCGGACCGGGCGAGGGGGCGGTGGGGCGGTGGTGTCGTGCGGGCCGGCCGTCCTCTCGTGGTCAGGGGCGCCGCGAACATGCCGTAGAGTTGGGTTCACCGACGCGGGGTGGAGCAGCTCGGTAGCTCGCTGGGCTCATAACCCAGAGGTCGCAGGTTCAAATCCTGTCCCCGCTACTGAAGGATCAGGCCCGGTACGCAGACTGCGTGCCGGGCCTGATGCGTTGCGGGCCCCGGCGGACCGGCCGGTGCGCGGCGGCCTCGCTCCATCGGCGGTCGCGGAGTCGCCCGCGGGCCGCGCCGCGGCGAGGCTGGAAGGGGTGCGCGGTACCGTCCGCGGCAGCACCGGGCAGGAGACCGCAGGTGGGGAAGTGGGCGCGACGGTGGCGAGGACGCGGCGGCGCGGGCAGCCGCCGGTTCGTCCGGGTGCTTCCGGTGGCCATGATCGTCATCGGGGTGGTGTTCGACCTCCTCACCCCGCCCGTCTTCACCGCCGTCCCGATCTTCGCGGCCGCCCCGCTGATCGCCGCACCCTTCTTCGGCACCTGGGCGACGATCCGGGTCGGGGCCGCCGCGCTGCTCGCCGTCGCCGGCATCCGGATCGGCACCGGGGCGCTGACGGGCGCGGTGCCGTTTATCGAGATGCTCACCGTGCTGACGGTCTCCGTCCAGGCCGTGGTGATCAATCGCGTCGTGCTGCGCGGCAACGAACGGCTGGCGTCCGCCCGGATCATCGCCGAGACCGCCATGCGGGCCGTGCTGCCCGTGCCGCCCGAGCGGATCGGCGGACTCCAGGTGGCCGCACGCTACGAGGCGGCGCAGGCGGACGAGTTCGTCGGCGGCGACCTGTTCGCGGCGGCCGAGACCCCGTACGGGGTACGCCTGGTGCTCGGTGACGTACGCGGCAAGGGCCTCGAAGCGGTCGGCACGGTCGCGGTGGTGATCGGCGCGTTCCGGGAGGCGGCCGAGCAGGAGAAGTCGCTGGAGGGGGTGGCGCGCCGGCTGGACCGGGCGCTGGAGCGCGAGTCGGCCCGGCGGAGCGACCCGGAGGCCGCCGAGGGGTTCGTCACCGCCGTGCTCGCGGAGATCCCGCCGGGCGCGCGGATGGTGCGGATGGTGAACCGCGGCCACCCCGACCCGCTGCTGCTGTACGGGGACGGGGCGGTGGAGGCGCTGACGCCCTCGGAGCCGGCGCTGCCGCTGGGCATGGACCTCGGCGTGCGGGCGGACCGCGCGGACGAGTGGGGGATGCCGGCCGGCGGGACGCTCCTGTTCTTCACGGACGGCCTGTCCGAGGCCCGCGACGCGGACGGCGTCTTCTACGACCCGGCGGAGCGGCTGCGCGGGCGGCTGTTCCCGGGCCCGGAGGAACTGCTGTCCGCGCTCGCCGACGACGTACGGCTGCACACGGGGGGCGAGTCGACGGACGACATGGCGCTGCTCGCGGTCGCCCGGCAGGCGAAGGGGCAGCCCGACCGGCGCAGGACGGTGAAGATCGTCAAGCGGGACACCACCCTGCGTGACTGAAAGGCCCCGCTCCGCATAACATTTGACGCAACGTCAGAAAACACGTAGTGGCGGTACGCCGATCAACTCGCCCGGTTCCGCCCGGCTCTGTCCCGTAAAATCCCTGCTGAGAGCGTGAACGATCAGGGGGAACAGCTTGGAATCCGAGCCGTCTGTCTATTAACGTTCGATAACGCAGCGCGGTTGTCCCAGCCGTCGTCAGTGGCGGCACCGTGCGCGAGCGCCGAATTCCGCAAGGGAACCGGGGAACCACCAACATGGGGTGAATCGGGCGAATCTGTCTTCACGAGAGGCGGAGGAACCCGTAGGAGACCTTCCTGCTCCGAACCCGTCAGCTAACCCGGTAGGCGAGAAGGAAGGAAAGGAGTGCGCCCGCGTGGCGTCCAACAAGCCTGCCCCCGAAGCCCCCTCCCGGTTCGTGCCCGAGTACGGCGCCGACTACGCGGCCGCCCCCGGCACCTCGTACCTCCCGGAACAGGGCGGCGCCTACGCCACCGAGCGGGGCGGCGACTTCGGCACCGACGCCGGTTACGGCAGCGACTTCCGCGCCGGGGACACCGGCCCCGAGCGCACCTGGGACGAGTGGAACCCCACCGAGGAGACCGTCCGCCCCGTCCGCGGCAAGCACCGTGTCGCCAAGCAACGCAACGCTCTGGCCCGTAGCTCCACCGTCCTCGGTGTCGGCGTCATCGCGGCCGTCGGTGCGGGAGGCATGGCCACCGCGCAGAGCAAGCCGCCGGTCTCCATCTCCCTTCCCGATTCCATCCAGGACAATCTCCCCGACGCCACGTCTCTTCCCGGCGTGGGCGCGCTGTTCTCCTCCGACGAGGCCGGGACCGGGGCCGAGGCCCCCGCCACCACCACGGCCGCCGCCCCGCTGACCACCGCCGGCATCACCACCGCCGAGGCCGAGCAGGGCACCACGGACGCCGGCGAGGCGCTGCGCGCCCGCATCCTCCAGCAGGCCGAGCAGCAGTCCGCCGCCGCCGACGAGGAGGCCAAGGCGGCCGCCGAGAAGGCCGCCGCGGAGAAGGCCGCCGCCGAGGCGAAGAAGCAGCAGGACGAGGCCGAGGCCAAGGCCGCCGCCGAGAAGAAGAAGGCGGAGGAGGAGGCGAAGAAGAAGGCCGAGGCCCTGCGCCTGGCCAAGCTCGCCGCCAGCTACTCCCTCCCCACCTCCTCGTACACCATCACCTCGACCTACGGCCAGGCCGGTTCGATGTGGTCCTCCGGCCACCACACGGGCCTCGACTTCGCGGCCCCGACCGGTACGCCGGTCAAGGCCGTCCACGGCGGCACCATCACGTCGGCCGGCTGGTCCGGCTCGTACGGCTACCGCACGGTGCTGGAGCTGGAGGACGGCACCGAGGTGTGGTACTGCCACCAGTCCTCGATCGGTGTCACCGTCGGTCAGAAGGTCACCACCGGCGACACCATCGGCCGGGTCGGCGCGACCGGCAACGTGACCGGCCCGCACCTCCACCTGGAGGTCCACACCGCGGACGGCGCGGGCATCGACCCGATGAGCTGGCTCCGGGCCCGCGGCCTGAACGTCTGACCCCTCGGCCCGGGCCCCTGCCCGACGGCCCTTCCGAACCCCGGCAGCCCTGACGCACACCCCCCGACGTCAGGGCTGCCGGTTCGTGTACGGGTTCGAGTACGCGTAGGGGTACGCGGCGCCGTACGGGTACGGGCTCGGCGCGCCCGCGTACGGGTGCGGAACCGGGCTGCCATACGGCTGGGGCGTGCCGTGGGCATGGTGCGGCCAGGGCGGCGGGGTGCCGGGCGGACGGCGGTGGGTGGCGCGGGCCGCATACGCCAGGGCCGGGCCCGCGATCTCCCGGCGCTGCCACAGGTGGTGCAGCAGCTCCCGCTCGCGCGCGGCGAAGTCCGGGGGCACCGCGCCCCGGCGGGCCTGCCGCCGCAGGAAGCCGAGGGACGTCGCGAACGCCTCGTACTCCGCGACCGCGTGCGCCGCCGCCCTGCCCCGCTCCTTCGCCCCGGCCGGCGCGGTGTGAGCCGGGTGGTGTCCCGGCCAGGGGAGTGCGCCCGCCGTCCCGTACGTCTCGTACCTGCGGCGGGCCACGTTCCGGGCGAGGGCCCGGGCCCGCATCGAGGCGAGGGCGAGCGGTTCGGCCGGGGAGATCCACCCCGCCTCCGCGTACGCGGGAAGCTCGACGGCCAGGGAACGCAGCTCCCGGCGGCGCGCCCGGATCACCAGCCAGGTCACCACACCGAAGACGGGGACCATGAACGTTCCGTAGACGATGTAGAAGCCGTACCGGCCGAAGCTCACCGAGCCGTTCCACAGGGCGTGCATGCCCATGGCGAGGAGCAGCCCGCCGAGCGGCGCCGCGATCCGCCGGGCCCGCCGGCCCGGCGCCGTGGCGGCGGCGACGCCGAGGCCGATGCCGGTCAGGACGGTGAAGAGGGGGTGGGCGAAGGGCGTCATCACGGCCCGGATGAGGAACGTCGTCACGGTCACCGAGGCGAAGCCGGAGTCGGTCTGCTGGTCCTCGCCGAAGGCGTTGCCCAGATAGAGGATGTTCTCGGTGAAGGCGAAGCCCGTCGCGGTGAAGCCCGCGGCGACGGTGCCGTGCACCACCCCGGTGAACTCCCTTCTGCGGAAGAGGAGGAGCAGCAGGACGGCGGCGGCCTTCGCGCTCTCCTCGACGACCGGGGCTATGACGGTGGCGCCCAGGGTGTCCGCGTTGACCGGGTCGGCACCGGCGATCCACCGGGTCGCGAAGGAGTTGGCGAGGATCGCGACCAGGGCCGCCGTGCACGCTCCCCAGCCGAAGGCGAACAGCAGGTTGCGCCACGGCCCGGGGTCCACCCGGTCCAGCCAGCGGAAGGCGGCCATCAGTACCGGGACCGGCAGCACGGCCAGGCCCAGGCCGACGAGGAAGCCCTCGGTGCCGGTCTGGTCGCGGACGAGGGCGAGGATCACCACCCCGCAGAGCGCCAGCAGCGTGAAGACGGCGACCACTTGGAAGGTGCGGTTCCGCCAGAGCGCGCCGACGCGGCGGGGCCGGTAGCGCCACTGCCCCCGGCCCGGCACGGCGGCCGGGATCTCGCCGACCCGCTGCTCCTGGAGCACCGGGACGGACGGCTGATCCCGCCGTTGTCGCGGTACGGAGGCGTCGGACACCCTTCGACCCTAACGAGCGGCACCGACAGCGGCCATGGTGCGTCGGACGCCTCAGACGCGGGCGAAGAGGAGATCGTGGACCACGTGGCCCTTCCCCAGGCCCTGGCCCTCGAACCGGGTCTGCGGCCGGAACGCGGGGCGCGGGGCGTAGCCGCCGCCGGCCACGGTGTTCTCGAAGCGGGGGTGGGCGGTCAGCACCTCGAGCATCTGCTCGGCGTACGGCTCCCAGTCGGTCGCGCAGTGCACGATCGCTCCGGGCTTCAGCGGGCCCGCCACCAGGTCCAGGAACTCCGGCTGGATCAGCCGGCGCTTGTGGTGGCGGCTCTTGGGCCACGGGTCCGGGAAGTAGACGCGCAGCCCGTCCAGCGACTCCGGCTCCAGCATCTCGCGCAGCAGGATGATCGCGTCCCCGTTGGCGACCCGGACGTTGGTCGAGCCGTTGCGGTCGGCGAGCGCGAGGAGGTTGCCCTGGCCGGGTGTGTGGACGTCCACGGCGAGGATGCCGGTGCCCGGGTCGTCGGCGGCCATCTGCGCGGTGGCCTCGCCCATGCCGAAGCCGATCTCCAGCACGACCGGAAGCCCGTCGAACAGGGCGGGCAGGTCGAGGACGCGCAGCCCGTCGATGTCCAGGCCCCACTTGGGCCACAGCCGTTCCAGGGCGTTCTGCTGGCCGGGCGTGACCCGGCTGCGGCGCGGCTGGAAGCTGCGGATGCGGCGCTCGTGGTGCGACCCGGCCGGGTCCGCGGCGGGGCCGCCGGGGAAGCGGGGCTCCTGGCGCATGCGGCGCGCCCGCTCCAGGGACGCGATCCGCAGGTCGTCGGGGATTCCGGCGGTGGTGGGCGCGGTGCCGTCCGGCCCGGCGGGGGTGCCGGACGCCGGGCGGGAGGGGTTCATGGGCTCAGACACAATGCCCCCGATTCTACGGGGCCGCGCGGAGGCGGGGCGTCCGCTCGGTGGCCGTCCCGGCCCGGCGCAGGGCCCGGTGGGCCACCTCGCGGCCGATCGGCAGGGCGGCGGTGGCGGCGGGCGACGGCGCGTTCAGCACGTGCACCGTGTGCGGGGCCTCGCGGATCAGGAAGTCGTCGACCAGGGTGCCGTCCCGGAGCACGGCCTGGGCGCGGACCCCGGCGGGGGAGGGGCGCAGGTCGTCCTCGGTGACGTCGGGCAGCAGGCGCCGGACCGCTTCGGTGAAGGCGCGCTTGGACAGCGAGCGGTGCACCTCGCCCGCCCCGTAGCGCCAGTGCTTGCGGGCGATGTGCCAGGAGCCGGGCCAGCTCAGCGTGGACAGCAGCTCGCGGGGCCGCACGGCCTGCCGGTCGTAGCCCTCGCGGGCCGTCGCCGGCACCGCGTTCGGGCCGACGTGCACCGAGCCGTCGAAGCCCCGGGTCAGGTGGACGCCGAGGAACGGGAACGCCGGGTCGGGCACCGGGTAGACGAGCCCGCGCACCAGCTCGGGCCGCGCCAGCTCGTAGTACTCCCCCCGGAACGGCACGATCCGCATTCCCGGCTCGTCGCCCGCCAGCCGGGCGACGCGGTCGCAGTGGAGTCCCGCGCAGTTGACCAGGACGCGGGCCCGGACCACCAGGCCGTCCGCCGTGCGCACGGCGACGCCCCAGGGGCGGCGGTCGATCGCTGTGACCTCCGCGCCGAACCGGATCACGCCGCCCGCGCCGCGTACCTCGTCGGCCAGGTGTCCGGCGACGGCCCGGTAGTCGCACACCCCGGTCGTGCCGACCCGGATCGCGGCGAGGCCGCGCACCTTCGGCTCGTACTCGGCGATCTGCGCGGGGCCCAGCTCGCGCACCGGCAGGCCGTGCTGCCGGCCGCGCTGGACCAGGGCGTGCAGCCGGGGCAGCTCGGCGCGGTCCGTGGCGACGATCAGCTTGCCCGTGACGGCGTGGGGGATGGCGTGCTCCCGGCAGAAGTCGACCATCTCGGCGCCGCCGGTCAGCGCGTACCGGGCCTTGAGGGAGCCCGGCGGGTAGTAGATCCCGCTGTGGATCACCCCGCTGTTGCGGCCCGTCTGGTGGCGGGCCGGGCCGTGCTCCTTCTCCAGGACCGTCACCCGCGTGCCCGGCGCGGACCGGGTGAGCGCGTACGCGGTCGACAGACCGACGATCCCGCCGCCGATCACCAGCACGTCGCAGTCGTACGCCGCGTGCGTCATCATCACGCCACCTCCCACCCCGATAGTGCACTGACCCACTGACAACCGGCTCAAACCCCGTAAGGCCGTGTGGCGCGTCCCGGCGTGCGGACGCGGCGGCCGGCCCGCCGGGCCGGCCGGTCGCGCACCGGCTCGTTACGCCGGGGCGACGAGCAGGGGGCGGGCGCGTTCGCGCAGCTCGGCGACGCGGGGCTCGTCCCCGTACGGTTCCAGCCGGTGCAGCAGGTCGCGCACGTACTCGGTGGTGCGCGCGGAGGAGATGCGGCCGGCCACCTCCACGGCCCGCGTACCGGCCGCGCAGGCCGCGTCCAGGTTGCCCGACTCCAGTTCGGCGACGGCCGACACGACGAGCCGCAGCCCGTGCGAGCGGACGAATTCCTCGGTGGGCCGGGACAGCGCCTGCTCGGTGAAGCGGCGCACCTGGCGCGGGGCCTTGAGGTCGAGATGGCACTCGGCGGCGTCGGCCGCGAATCTGTCGTACGAGTAGAAGCCCAGCCAGGCGGGGTCGGCGTCGCCCTCGCGGGACCGCTCCAGCCAGCTCTCGGACGCCTTGAGCGCGGCCCCCGCGGCCGGCGCGTCGTTCGCCTTGGCGTGGGCGCGGGCCTCCACCAGGCGGAAGAAGCTCATGGTGCGCGCGGTCGCCAGGCCCCGGTTGCGTTCGACGGCGGCCTGCGCGAGGTCGACCCCCTCGTCGGCGAAGCCGCGGTAGGTCGCCTGGAGCGACATCGATGCCAGGACGTAGCCGCCGAGCGGTACGTCGGCCGCCGCCCGTGCCAGGCGCAGGGCCTGGATGTAGTAGCGCTGGGCCGCTTCCTGCTGGCCGGTGTCGAAGGCCATCCAGCCCGCGAGCCGGGTCAGCTCGGCCGCCGCCCCGAACAGGGCCCGGCCGACCTCGTCGCTGTACGAGCCGAGCAGCAGCGGGGCCGCGTCCACGCGTAAGCACTCCGGGACCATCGAGGAGCGCCAGTCGCCGCCGCCGTACTTGGAGTCCCAGCGGCGCGCGTCCTGGGCGGCCTCGCGGAGTTTGGAGACGTCGCTGTGGCCCACGCGCAGCGAGGAGGCGTCGGCGCCGGACTCGGGGCCGGGCTGGGCAGGGATGAGGAGGCTGTTCCCGGGGGCCGGCGGGGCGGGGGTGCCGGGCGTCGCGGGCGCGCCCGGTGCGTCGTGCGCCCCCGGTGCGCCCTGTGCGCCGGGGGACTGTCCGCCGACCGTCGCCGGGGTCCGTGCCACCGACGCGTCGGCGGGGGATATCAGCCAGCGGGACGCGGGGGTGGCGTACGCGCTGACGGAGAAGGAGCCCGCCAGTGACTGCCAGATCCCACCGCCGCCGCCCCGGCGCCCGGCCAGATCCAGTCGGTACAGCTCCGTCGCCGACCGCACCGCCGCGTCGACGTTGCGCGGGAAGGCCAGGCCGACCTCCGGCGCCGGGTCGGCGTCGGCGAGCCCGATCTCGTGCAGCGGGACGGGCCGGCCGAGCTTGGCGCCGATCGCCGCCGCGATGAGATGGGGCGCGGCGCCCTGCGGGACCATGCCCTTGGAGACCCACCGGGCGACCGACGTCTTGTCGTACCGAAGGGTCAGACCGCGCTGCGCCCCGAGGTCGTTGACCCGCCGCGCGAGCCCGGCGTTGCTGATTCCCGCGAGGGCGAGAACGGTGCCGAGCTTCTCGTTCGGTCCGCGTTGCTCCCTGGACATGGCCACCCCTCGACACACAGACGGCAGCCGCGTCACCGTCACGGCGCGCGGCATTCGTACCGTGTTCTCCCCAGGGACGAACCCCGTCACTCCGCCCGCACACGCATTTGGCCGTGCCACGGGGAATATGCCGCCCTGCCGAGAACATCGATGCACCCAGCGTAGTTCGTCGCATCCCTACCGTTAAGGGCCGGACGTCCGTATGGCGGGATTGTTGTCCACCCCGAACGGACGCCGGGAGCTTTGGGGCGAGGGGCGACGCGAGGGGCGGACGGGGCACCGGGGGCGAACACGCGACGGAGGAAGGGCGGAGGAGGAGCGAGGGGAATGAGGGGGCGCGGGGGAGGGTACGTGGAGGTCTTCCGGCCCCCGTCCCCGACCGGCCCGGAACGGTGTGCGAACCGCTCGCGCCACCGCTCCGGGCCGGTCGCCGCCGTGCTCCGCGACCCCGCCGACCAGCACGGACCGGCGCGAGGGCGTACGTGTGCGCGGCCTCTTCCGCCCGCTCCCGGCCGCCGTCGCGGGGTCCGTCGGGGGCGTTGGCGTGTGCCCCCCGGTGTGTGGCCGTGCGCCCGCACGTGCGCTCTGGCCGGGCCTCGGGGGCAGCGCTTGCATGGGTGCTGCGTGGATCGGCTCGCTGAGCTGGAAGCAGGGAGCTGGGGGAATCGCCGCCTCATTCCCCGCAGGCGGTGGACCCGGTCCGGGGGGCGAGGCCCGCCTCCCGGACCGTGCGTGCAGGGGGGTGCGGGGGCGTCCCGCGGGGGAGGACGCCCCTGGGGGACGCCCGGCCGCGCCGGGCGCGGAAGCGCCCAGCCGAACGGGGGCATACGGGGGCGAAGGGGGCGGCTGATCGCGGGGTCGGCGGTTCCCTCTTCATATGAAAATGGCTGGATCTCGACGGTCGGTCGGGGTCGGGCCGGGGTGCGCGCCGACCGTCCGGCGACCGCGCCTCCGGGGCGCCCGGCATGGCCGGAAGCGGATGTTCGCACCCGGCGCCGACGGGGAACGCAACGGCCGCCCGTCGCCCCCGGGTTGGCCTCCCCGGCGACGCGCGGAGGCCGTGCGCGGGCCGCGCGGCCCGTCGTTCGCCCTCCGGCCTTTGCCAGGGGCGCATGCGCGTACGACGTGCGCCGTCCGTAGCCACTCCCGCGCGCCGTTGTCGTGGCAGCATGTCCGCAACGGCGCCGATCGCCACCGGAGTTCTCCGGGTGCCTGCCTGCCGCGCCGTTTTTGTCCACAGCCTGTGGAGGCGGCGATGCGTTGGTTGGTGGGTTGGAGCAGTATCGCCGCGAGCTTCGGCACGGCCGGGGCGGTCGGCGGCGGTGACGACGGGCGCACGATGCATCCCGTGGGTTCCCAACTCCTGTGGGGAGACCCCGATCCGCTCTGGGCGGTCGGCGACTGGCGGCCCGATGAGATCCGCACCGTCCGGGTGGACACCGCCGAGGGCGCCCCCACCGTCCGGCTCGCCGTCCTCGGCTGCTGCGGCGCCACCGACGAACAGCTGCGCGTCGGACTCCTCGCCGCACGCGGCGGCGCCCTGCGCCACCTCACCGCATGGACCGGCAGCTACACGGCCGTCGTTCAGATCGGCCGCCGGATCACCGTCGTCGGCGACCTCGCCGGAGCCCGCCCCGTCTTCTACACGCCCTGGGCGGGCGGCACGGCGTACGCCACCGCCGCCCTCCCGCTGGCCGACCTGATCGAGGCCCAGCTGGACATCGGGCACCTGGCCGCGCTGCTGGCCTGTCCCGAGACCCCGGAGGCGCTGGGCGACGGCACCCCCTACGCGGGCGTGAAGCGCATCCCGCCCGGCCACGCCCTGATCCTCCGCGAGGGCTCACGCGAGATCACCGGCTACGAGGCCGTCGCCTCCCTCGCCGTGGCCGCGCCCCAACTCGACCCGGTGAGCGCTGTGGAAGGCGTCCGCGACGCCCTGGTCGAAGCGGTACGCGCCCGGCTCCTGGCCCCCCGCCACGCCCCGGAGACCCTGCCGCCCGACCCCGGCCCGGTGCCCGGCATGGGGCCCGCCGAACGCCGCGCCGCGCGAGGCGCCCCCGTGCCCGGCATCGGCGCCGACCTCTCCGGCGGCAGCGCCTCGGCGACCCTCGCCCTGCTCGCCGCCGGGCTCCCCGGACTGCCCGGCACGATTCTGGGGCACGGCACCGGCGCGGGGGAGCGGCTGCTCGCCGTCACCTTCAACGATCTGACGACCCGCGCCCACGAACCCGAACTCGAACGCGCCCGCGCCATCGCCGCCAACCCCCGCCTGCACCACGTCGTCGTCGCGGCGGGCGAGGAGGCCCTGCCCTACGCCGCGCTGGGCACCGGCGCGCTCACCGACGAGCCCGCCCCCTCCCTCGTCCTCGCCGAACGCCACCGCCGCCGGCTCTCCGCGGGCAGCGCCGACCACTTCGTGGGCGCCGGAGCCCGCCAAGTGCTCGACGCCCATCCGGCCCGCCTCGCCGACCTGCTCATGGACCGGCGCCGACGCCACCTGCTGCGCCCGGTCGCGGCGCTCGCCAAGGCGGAAGGCCCTTCAGCCCAGTCGCTGTTCGTGCCGCTGACGGTCTATCGGGCGGCCCGCCGCCTCGCCCGCACGTCGTACCGGACCGGCCTGGAAACCGCCGCCGGACGACTGCCCGAGGCCAACCGTGTGGCGCCGGGGCTCGACACCCCCGCCGACGCCTCGCTCGCCGCACTTGCCTGGTCGCGGCCGGGGCCGGCGGCGCGCTGGCTGACCGGCGAGGCCCTCGCCGAAGTATCGGTTCGTCTCCAGGAGGCGGCGATCCGCCCCTCCTCCGTCCAGCGCCCGGGCGAGGCCCGGGCCAGGGCCGCGCTCGCCCGCAGCGCCGCCGACCACCGCATCCTGGAGCAGGCCGCCGAGATCCGCTCCCAGCGGCTCCACGCCCCCTTCCTCGACAACCAGGTCGTACGCGCCGCCCGCGCGCTCCCCGAATCCCTGCGGGTCCAGCCGGGCGCCCGCGCGGCGATCCTGCGCCGGGTGCTGGCCGGAGCGGGCATCCACGAACTGCCTCCCGGGTGGGGCGCGCCCTCGCAGCACACCTCCACCACCGTGACCCGGACCGGGCTGCGCGCCGCTCTGCCCGAGCTGATCGCCCTCTTCGACGCGCCGCTGCTCGCGGACGCCGGCCTGGTCGAGGCCCGCGTCGTCCGCAAGGCCCTGCGCGCCGCCGCCGACGGCGAGCCGCTGCCCCTGGACGGCCTCGCCGATCTCGCCTCCACGGAGCTGTGGCTGCGCCGCCTCGTCTCCCGGCGCGGCACCTGCTGGACGGGCACGGCGGCCCCCCGCCAGCGCGCGGTGGCCGGAGGCGTCGTCCCGGCCCGGCGCTCGCTCCAGGGATGAGCCGGGGCCGCTCGCGCGGCCCCTTCGGGCCGTCCTGGCCGGGCAGGGGGCAGGACACAATGGTGAGGTGCGGTATCTGATCCTGGGCGCCACCGAGGCGCGAGACGAGCACGGGGACGCGCTGCCCCTCGGCGGCAGCAGGCTGCGCGCCCTTCTCGCCGCCCTCGCCCTGCGCCCGGGCCGCCCCGTCCCCGTCGCCGATCTGGTCGACGACGTCTGGGCGGACGATCTCCCGGCGGACGCCCCGGCCGCCCTCCAGGCCCTCGTCGGGCGGCTGCGCAGGGTGCTCGGCCGGGAGGCGGTGACCCGAACGCCGGGCGGCTACCGCCTGACGGCCGGTCCGCAGGACGTGGACCTGTACGAGTTCGAGCGGCTGGCCCGGCAGGGCGGTGCCGCGCTCGACTCCGGGCAGCTGGAGGAGGCCGCCCGCAGCCTGCGGACCGCGCTCGCCCTGTGGCGCGGTCCGGCCCTGGCCGACCTGCCGGGCGGCGGCCACGGCCACGCCCTCCGCCCGGAGGCCCACCGCCTGGCCACGCTGGAACGCCGCGTCGAGGCGGACCTGCGGAGGGTGAGCGGCGGCCGGGGCACCGCGCCCGCCTCCGCGCCCTCCGCCGCCGATCTGGTCGCCGAGCTGACGGAGCTGGTCGCCGCCCACCCGTACGACGAGCGCTTCCGGGCGCAGCACATACGGGCGCTGCGCGCCGACGGCCGGCAGGCCGACGCGCTCGCCGCGTACGAGGAGGCCCGCCGCGCCCTGGCCGAAGGACTCGGTACCGACCCCGGACCGGACCTGGTGGCCCTGCACCGCGAACTGCTCACGCCGGCACCGGTTTTCGCGCCGGGTGCCGAGATGCCCGCCGCCCCGGGCTCTCCCGGTCCCGCACGGGCTGCGACGGCCGCACGGGCTGCCGCGTCCGCGCCTGCACCGGCTTCCGCGCCCGCGCCGGTTTCCACGTCCGCGCCCGCCACCGCGCCGGCTTCCCCGCCCGCATCGTCTTCCCCGCCCGCCACCGCAGCGCCCGCCGTGTCCGTTCACGCTGCCGGGGCCGCATCGGCCTCCGCATCGGCCCCCGCTGCGGCTCCCGACTCCAGGTTCGGGCAGGCCGCCGCTGAAACCGGGCTGTTTCACGTGAAACCCACCCGGAGCAATCTGCGCCCCCGGCTCACCTCGTTCGTGGGGCGCGAGCCCGAACTCCGCGCCATCCACGACGATCTGACCCGCTCCCGACTGGTCACGCTCACCGGCCCCGGCGGCTCGGGCAAGACCCGGCTCGCCGAGGAGGCAGCGGCCCATCAGGACCTCGTCGCCGGCGTTCCCGGCGCCACCCCGCCGGAGGTCTGGATCGCCGAACTCGCGCCCGTGGAGGACCCGGAAGCCGTCCCGGACGCCGTGCTCTCCGCGCTCGGGCTGCGCGAGACCACTCTGCTGCGGGACAACGCCCTCGACGGGACACCCCCGCGCGCCGACCCCGTCGATGTGCTGGTGGACCGCCTCGGCCACGGCTCCCGCCCCGCGCCGGTCCTCCTCATCCTGGACAACTGCGAGCACGTCATCGGGGCCGCCGCCGCGCTGGCCGAGACCTTGCTGACCCAGTGCCCGTACCTGCGCATCCTCGCCACCAGCCGGGAACCGCTCGCCGTGCCCGGCGAGTCCGTGCGGCCGGTCGGGCCGCTCCCGGCGGACCCGGCGCACCGCCTGTTCACCGAGCGGGCCAGGGCCGTACGACCCGGCTTCGACCCGGAACAGGGGGCCGCGCACGACGCGGACGCCGTCGCGGAGATCTGCCGTCGGCTGGACGGGCTGCCGCTGGCCATCGAACTGGCCGCCGCCCGGCTCCGCCTGCTCGGGCCACGGCAGATCGCGGACCGCCTCGACGACAGGTTCCGCCTGCTGACGGGTGGCAGCCGGACCGTGCTGCCCCGGCAGCAGACCCTGCGCGCGGTGGTCGACTGGTCCTGGGACCTTCTGGACGAGGACGAGCGCACGGCCCTGTGCCAGGTCTCCGTCTTCGCCGGGGGCTGGGACCTGGCCGCCGCCGAGGCGGTGATCAGCACACCGGCCGCGCCCGGCCGGCCCGCCGCCGACACTGCCGACCTGCTCGGCGCGCTGGTCGACAAGTCCCTGGTGGTGGCCGCCCCGGCGGCGGACGGCGCGATGCGCTACCGCCTCCTGGAGACGATCCACGAGTACGCCGCCGAGCGGTGCGCCGAAGTCCCTCAGGTGCGCGCCGCCGCCGAGCGCGCGCACACCGCGTACTTCCTCGCCCTGGTCGAGGAGGCCGAACCACGGCTGCGCTCCGCTGAACAGCTCCCCTGGATACAGCGCCTGGAGACCGACCTCGACAACATCCGGGCCGCCCTCCAGCGCACCACCGCGCCCACCGCACCCACCGAGGCGGAAGCCGCCCGTCTGGTGCTGGGCATGGGCTGGTTCTGGTGGCTGCGCAACTACCGCTCCGAGGGCCTGTCCTGGACCCAGCGGGCCCGCTCGCTCGGACCCGACCCCACCGACGAGTCGGACCCCCGCTTCTGGCCCCGGATGAACCTGCATCTGCTGTGGTTCTTCTACGCGGCGGAGAGCGGGCACTCCGCGCTGGCCCAGGGCGACTCCGCACTCCACGCGCTCGTGACGCGGGTGGCCGACGCGTTCGCCGCCTCCCACACGCACGGGGTGCGCTTCCCGGGACTGCTCTGGCCGATGACCTCCTACCTCACCGGCACCTCGGAGGACACGCGGGCGAGGATCGACACGGCGGTCGCCAACGCCCGCGAGCACGGCGAACCGTGGGAGTACGGCGTCATCCTGATGTTCCGCGCGCACCTGCGGGTGGACATGCCCGGCGGGATGCCCGGCATCGACGACGACCTCGACGAGCTGCGCGTCCTGAGCCGCCGCGTCGGCGACCGCTGGATGCGGGCCCAGGTGGCGAGCGCGGTGGCCGAGGCGGGCATGATGCGCGGGCGCTACGAGGAGGCGCGGACGGCCTACGAGGAGGCGCTGCTGCTCTGCCGCGAGGTCGGCGCCCACGCCGAGGCACCGTTCCACCTGGCCCGCCTCGCCGAACTCTCCTACCGCACCGGCGACCCGGCCGACGCCCGGCAGCGGCTGGACAGCGCGGAGATCGAGGCCGAGCGCCACCAGACGCACGATGCCATGGCGTACATCCACTATCTGCGCGCCACCATGGCGTTCCACCGGGGCGACATCGCGGACGCCCGGCGGCTGATCGACGCCGCGGTGGAGGAGGCCGGGCGCGGCGGCCCGCCGTCGCACTTCACGGTGGCGATGGCCGGTCTGTCGGCCCGGATCGCCGTGTACGAGCCGGAGCCCGCGGGCGGACTGGCCGTGGGGTCGCGCGGGGTGGCCGAGTGCCTGGTCGCGGCGCGGGAGGCGCAGTGCGCGGAGAGCGTCACGGCTCTGCTGGCGGACGGCGCGGTGACGGTCCTGGCGAAGCTGGGCCACCACGCGTCCGCCGTCCGCGTCTTCGCCGCCTGCGACGAGTGGCGGCGGGTGTCGAGTCCTAGGACCGAGGGGGAGCGGGCCGAGATCGAGGCGGCGGCGCGCCTGTGCCGCGAGGAGCTGGGCGCCGCCCGCTACGAACGGGAACGCGCCGCCGGCCGCGCGCTGACCCTGGACGACGTCATCGACCTGCTGACGGAGGCCGTCGCGGAGGAGCCGCCCCTCAGCGGCAGCTGATGCGGGACGAGGCCCAGTCCGCGAGGGCGATCCCGCCGAACGGTCGCTCCGGCTCCACGACGAGGCGAATCCGCTGCTGCCCCTCGACGTTCACCCCGACGGGCACGGCGGGTTCGCCTCCGCGCACCACGGGGGACTCCCACAGGCGCGCACCGTCACCGCCGAACACCGAGAACCGCATCGCGCCGAGCCCGCGCGTCAGGTCGTCCACCCCGGCCATCGCCTCGTACCGGGTGCACTGGCGGTTCAACTGGATGACCACCGAGGAACGGCTGCTGACGGTCACCCCGTGGGCGTACGGCGAGCCGCCGATCGACAGATTGGAACGCTGCCAGACCCAGCCGCTCTCGCCGAGCACGACCTCGGGCGCGGTGTGGTCGCCGAAGACGGTGTAGGCCAGCTCGTTCACCTGGTAGATCTCCGGCGCCGGTGCGGGGGGCGGCGGTGTGGGAGTCGGAGTCGGAGGCGGCGGGGTCGGCGTGGGCGTCGGGGTCGGCGTGGGAGTGGGCGTCGGGGTAGGGCTCGGGGTGGGCGTCGGGGTCGGTGTCGGCGTGGGCTCCGGAGGCGTGGGCTCCGGCGGCGCGGGGCGCGGTGGCGTCGGCTCCGGTTGCGGCGGGGCCG
>NZ_JAKRGC010000117.1 GCF_022347745.1 Streptomyces sp. OfavH-34-F | reverse complement strand
GCCGCCCCCGCCCGCGCACCCGGCGGCGGCCGCCACCACGCCCACCACGGCGAGGGCGCGCACCGCGCGCACCCCGCCACCGGACCTGTGCTGCTGCACCACCATCGCCTGCCATCCCCCAACGACGTCCCGTGCCCTTGTCCTGGGCCCTGTCAAGGCCCCACCCGCCTCGCATAACGACGGCCCCGGACACCTGTAACGTCCTGCACCCCGAATGCCACCGGGCGGGGGTGCCGGGGAGCGCGGCGGAGGAAGTCACGCCCCGTGCGCCCCGTATGCCCCGCGTCCTCCCTCCCGTGCGCTCCCGGCTCCCCGCGCACCCTCCCGGCCGGGCCCCCGCGGCCAGTACCGTGGTCGCGTGTACGACCGACACGCCGCCGAGACCCCGCCCGCCCGGCCCGCCCATGAACCCACCACCGTCGAACGCGGCTCGTTCTGCACCGCCCGCTGCACTTGCGGCTGGTACGGCCCGGCCCGCCGGTCCCGCGACCGGGCCCGCACGGACGCCGAGGAGCACCGCACGGCGGCCTGACCACCGGCCCTCCCCTCCCTTCCCCCCACCCGGAGGTCCGATGACGACCCCGCCGAACCGGCGCACCCTCCTCGCGGCGGGCGCCGCCGTGCTCGCCGGTGCCACCACCGCCGCGTGCGAGGGCACCGACACCACGGACCCGGCGGGGGGCGCCGCCCCGCCCTCCACCGCGCCCTCCCGCTCCCCCGGCAGATCCGCCTCCGCCACCCCGTCCGGCGCCGCCGACTGGCCGGCCCTGGCCGCGAGCCTGGACGGACCGCTCATCCGGCCCGGCGACGCCGCCTACCCGACCGCCCGCCGGCTCTACAACACCCGCTTCGACGACCAGCAACCGGCCGCCCTCGCCTACGTCCGCCACGAGGACGACGTACGCGAGTGCCTGGCGTACGCCCGCCGCGCCTCGGTGCCGGTCGCGATCCGCAACGGCGGCCACTCCTACGCGGGCTGGTCCGGCGGCACCGGCCGCCTGGTCATCGACGTCTCGTCCCTCGCCCGCGTGGACGGCGACGGCACGATCGGCGCGGGCGCCAAGCTCATCGACGTCTACCAGGGCCTCGCGGACCACGGCGTCACGATCCCCGGCGGCTCCTGCCCCACGGTCGGCATCTCCGGCCTCACCCTCGGCGGCGGCCACGGCGTCGCCGCCCGCGCCTACGGCCTGACCTGCGACAGCCTCACCTCCGCCACCCTCGTCACGGCCGACGGCACCACGCTCACCGCCGACGCCAAACGCCACCCGGACCTCTTCTGGGCGCTGCGCGGCGCGGGCAACGGCAACTTCGGCGTCGTGACACGGCTGCGCTTCCGGACCCACCCGGCCCCCCGGACCGTCATGGCGTACATGGCGTGGCCGTGGTCGCGCGCCGGGGACGTGGTCACCGCCTGGCAGGAGTGGGGCCCGGACCAGCCGGACGAGATCTGGTCCGCCGCGCACCTCGACGCGGGCCCCGGCGGCGTCGATCCGACGGTCTCGGTCTCCGCGTTCAGCCTCGGCACCTACGGGGACCTGCAGAACGCCGTGGACCGCCTCGCCGACCGCATCGGCGCCTCCGCCACCTCGGTCTCGCTGCGCCGCCGGGACTACCGGGAGGCGATGCTCGTGTACGCGGGCTGCTCGGGCCTCTCGGACGCGCAGTGCCACCTGCCGGGGACCACGCCGGGCCGCACCCCGCAGGGCGTCCTGCACCGCGAGACCTACGCCGCCGCCTCCGACTTCTACGACCGCTCGCTGCCCCCGGCGGGCGTCGCGGCCCTGCTCTCGGCGGTCCGGGCGTTCACCCGGCTCGGCCCCGGCCAGGGCGGCGGAGGCTCCGTCGCGCTGACCGCGCTGGGCGGGGCGGTGAACCGGGTGGCCCCGCAGGACACGGCGTTCGTGCACCGCGGCTCCCGGGTGCTCGCCCAGTACATCGGCGCCTGGCGGCCGGGCACGCCGGGCACCGCCCAGCAGAACTGGCTCAGCAACACCCATGCGGCGATGCGCCCGTACGCCTCCGGCGGGGCGTACCAGAACTACCCGGACCCCTCGCTGACCCGGTGGCGCACGGCGTACTACGGGCCGGCGACGGACCGGCTGGCCCGCGTGAAGAAGCGGTACGACCCGGAGGGCCTGTTCACGTACCCGCAGGGGCTGTGAGGGGCGCGCGGGGCCGTCCCCGTACAGCCGCCCCGGTCTCGTACAGCCGGCCCGGCTCCGTACACACGTGTGCCCCGGAAGCCGGGGGCTCCGGGGCACCTGCGCTGCCGGGGCGGGTCAGGCCGCGAGGCCCTTCTCCCCGTCGGAGCCGCCGCCCGATCCGGGCCGGGGCTCCGGGATGCCCATGGAGCCGTCCCGGCCGGCGGCCTCGGGACGGGGCCGGCGCGAGCGGACGAGCGGGCCGAGCCGGGGCGACCGGGAGACGGCCGTCACCAGGGGCGTCAGCATCATCATGGCGAGGGGCGCGAGGAGCAGCGCGACCGCCGTACCGAGGGCGAATCCGCCGATGACGTCCGTCGGGTAGTGCACGCCCATGTAGACGCGGCAGAAACCTTCGAGCAGGGCGAGGCCGATGGCCGCGAGGCCGAACCTGCGGTGCGCGACGAACAGCCCGACGGCCAGGGCCATCGCCATCGTGGCGTGGTCGCTGACGAACGAGAAGTCGTTCTTCCCGTCGACCAGGACCTCCAGGCCCGAGTGGTCCTTGAACGGCCGCGGCCGTTCCACGAACTCACGGATCGGAATGTTGATGAGCAACGCGACGCCCGCCGCGAGGGGAGCCCAGACGAGCCCGGCCACCCCTGCCACGGAATCCTCGGCCGTGCCGCGCCGGCGCACGCTCCACCAGCACCACAGGACCACGAGGACCATGCCGAGCATGATCCCGTACTCTCCGACGAACTCCATGACCCGGTCGAACCAGGTGGGAGCGGACTTGGCGAGCCCATTGATGTCGTAGAGCAGGCTGACGTCGGGGTTCGACCCATCCAGTGCGAGTCCAGCCATCTGCTGCGGCCCCTTGCCTTGTCTGCTGCTGCGGCACACGTCCCTGTGCGCCGCGATTCACGAACCCCCCGTATTCGGTTCGTCCACGCCGATCTTCCACGCGCCCACCAGAGAACGACGCACCCCGCGCGTACGTTCCACTCTCCACCGAATGATCACGATGACGTTATCGAAGAGTGATACATCGCCGCAGCTCAGGGCACAGGTTGCACGGAGAGTTCCGGACACCCGCATGCGCCGGTCAGGCCGCGGGCCGCATGGTCGGCAGGGCCGCGGCGCCGTCCTTGGTCACACGTGTGGCGCCGAAATAGTCGGGCGTGTCGATCTTGTCGAACCGAATGACGGCCCCAGTGTACGGAGCGTTGATCATGTATCCGCCCCCGACGTACAGGCCGACGTGATGAATGGCCCGCGAATTGGTCAGATCGTCGGAGAAGAACACCAGGTCCCCGGGGAGCAGTTCGTCACGCGACGGATGCGGCCCCGCGTTGTACTGGTCGTTCGCGACGCGCGGCAGCTCGATGTCCACCGTCCGGTACGCGGCCTGGGTCAGCCCGGAACAGTCGAACCGGCCGCCCTGCTCCGGCGTGCCGTTGCCGCCCCACAGATACTTGGTGCCCAGCTTCTTCTGTGCGAAGTAGATGGCCCCGGCCGCCTGCTGCGAGGGCTGCACCCGGCCGACCGGACGGGCGAAGCTCTTCTCCAGCGACCGGATGATCCTGACGTAGTTCCGGGTCTCGGAGATGTTCGGCACCCCGCCCGACTTGATCACGCGGTACGCCCCCGCGTTGTAGGCGGCGAGCATGTTGTCCGTCGGATCGCCCGGAACCTTCTTCACGTACCCGGCCAACTCGCAGTCGTAAGACGCGGCGGAGGGGATGGCGTCGGCCGGATCCCACACGTCCCGGTCCCCGTCGCCGTCCCCGTCGATGCCGTGCCCCGCCCAGGTGCCGGGAATGAACTGCGCGATGCCCTGCGCGGCGGCGGCACTCTGCGCCCGGGGATTCCAGCCGCTCTCCTGGTACAGCTGGGCGGCCAGCAGCGCCGGGTTGATCGCGGAGCACAGGTTGCCCCACTTCTGGACGAGGCCCTGGTACTTCGCGGGCACCGCCCCCTTGGCCAGCGCCACGGCACCCCCGCCGCCCCCGACGAGCCCGGCGGCGGCGGAATAGGTCCCGACCACGAGCAGCGCCACGAAGCACGCGGCCATGCCCACGCCGACCCCTGCGGCCACCCAGAATCTACGCACCCGTCAACCATGGCCCATCCGCGCGGCGTTCGGGAGCGATTTCGACGGTGTGTACGAGTGGCCGGGGGCACAGGGGGCGCTCAGGGAGCGCCGGCGGACCAGAAGGCACAGCGGACATGGGGCCGGGGCAGCGGATAGATCCCCTCGTACGAGGGCCCCCGGGGCGGATCAGCGGACTCCGCCACCTCCGACAGAGCCACCCACGGGCTGTCCACCTCGAAGAAGGCCTGGCCGCCGCCGAACACGAGCCCCACCCCGAACCCGTCCGCCGTCCGGGCGTGGACGGCCGGAGAGCAGCGATCGCTGTTGACCGCCCGGATACGGAAACCGCGCTCCGTCCAGCTCCGCTCAACCACGCCCAGAAAACTCCCCCGCCGCCCGGCGGAGATGACCGTCATCACCGTGCGCCGGCGCGTGACCTCGCCGTCGCCCGTGGTCGTGGGCCCGTGCGCCCACTGCACCGGCGGCACGAGAGCCTCCAGCGTCCGGGCCAGAATCCCGTCCGCGCGTTCCGCGGCCTCCTGCATGTCCACGCCCACTCCCCTCCCTCACCGGTGTCCCTCGGACCTGAGTTCACTCGCCTTCCCGGTCGCGATCAACGCGATGCTGTTGGCGGAAGCGGCGTCCCGCGACGGGTCGAAGTACTGCGCGTGCGCGTCCGCGTTCGGCCGTCCGCCGCTCAGCACCCCCGGACCGTCGTCCACCGCGAACCTGCGCGCCCCGAACGCCTCGTCGGCCGGGTTCTGCCCGAACCACAGGTCGTCGCCCCCCGGGTCGGCCACCGCCCCGAAGAGCCGCGCGCCCCCCGGGCCCAGGCTGGTCAGCCCGACGAACCCGGCGGCCGCCTGCGCCCGCGACGGCACCGAGGTCACCACGTCGTTGCGGGCCGCCCCCACGAACACGTGGTCGCGGCCCACCCCGAGATCCTCCGCCCGGTCCACCCCGACCCCCGGACTCCCGACCAGGACGATGTCGTCGACCCCCGGAATCCCGCCGTCCTGCTGGGTCGCCGCACCGACGGTGCGCGATCCGTACGAGTGGCCGATCGCCGTCAGGTGCGGGTCCTCGTAGGCGCTGGTGGCCGCCAGCCCGCCCATGAACCGGCTGAAGTCCGCACCGCCCCGGACGGCCCGTTCGTCACCGGCCACGTCCAGGCTGTCCAGACCGTCGGGGAACTGCGGCGCGTCGTACCCCAGCCAGACGATCGCGGCACTCGACGGATCGTGCTGGTGCATCCCGATGGCGGTGTCCCGGGCGCGCTTGAGGTCCGACCGGGCGAAGGCCCCGTCCAGCGACGTGTTCAGCCCCGGCACATAGGCCGCGACGTTCCGCGCCGTGTCCGGGTTCCCGAACGACACGATCGCCCGCCCGTTCCCCTCGTCGCCGATGCCCAGGAGGTACATCGGCGGCCGGCCGCCCGCGTTCAGCTGACGGTCGATCTCCCGCAGCCCCTCCAGCCGCACCCGCGCCTCCTCGTCGCCCCGGCCCTCCAGCTCCCCGATCAGGAGCCGCAGGTTGTCCCGGTTCGCGACGTCGCGGATCAGCGACGGAATGCCGTCCAGGTTGCCGATCCGGTCCGGATACACCGCCAGGAACTCCTCGCGCTGTTCGTCCGTCAGCCCGTACCACCACTCCCGCCGCTCCTCCGCCGACGCGTCCTGCGGGATACGGGACCTCAGATAGCCGTCCGCCAGGCGCCGGACCGCCGCCGCGTCCCCCGCCGCGTCCGTCCACGTACGGTCCGGGACCTTCAGCCCCTCCTCCGCGCGCAGCCCGCGCAGCACCCGCGTGAAACGCCAGTCGGCCTCGGCCGCCGCCCGCACCGCCCCGGTGATCCGGTCC
The DNA here is from genome assembly GCF_022347745.1 of Streptomyces sp. OfavH-34-F. Taxonomy (GTDB): domain Bacteria; phylum Actinomycetota; class Actinomycetes; order Streptomycetales; family Streptomycetaceae; genus Streptomyces. The sequence continues at coordinate 12,694 of NZ_JAKRGC010000117.1, read as the reverse complement.
GCGATGTCCTGCGCCCGCACCGCGTTCGGGTTCGGGGCGACCAGCCCCGACGACGGGTACAGGCCCGGCGCCCGGGTCACCCGGGCCGTGCCGCCCGGCAACGGCTTCCCGTCGACCACCCCCTCACCGCCCGGCGGGTACGTCACCGAGCCGTCCGCGTGCACGGTGAACCGCAGCGCCTCCGCCTCCTCCAGCGCCCGCAGCAGCACCGTCTGCTGCCCCCGCATCTCGTGCGCGAGGCTGTTCAGCGCGGTCCGGACCAGCCCGCACTCGGTGTACACGTACTGCAGGTTGCGCCCCAGCTCCCGCAGCCGGCCGACCGCCGCACCGGCCGCCGCGCCGCGCTGCGTCTCGCGCAGACCCGTCATCAGCTGCCGCTCGATCCGGTCCCGCCCGGCATCCGCCCGGCTGCCCGCCCTGCCCCAGCCGTCGGCCGCGCGCTCCAGCTCGGCGCACGCGATGTCCCGCAACTGAGCCCACGTCAGCGCGGACGAGGACAGCGTCATCGCTCGACCCCGTGGGTGCTCGGCGCGGCGGGCCGGAACGACGACCGGACCGCCGCGTCCGTCTCGCCGTGCGCCCGCGCCACGGCACGCAGGGCTCCCGCGAGCGCCCCGCACTCCTGACGGGCGGCCTCGAAGCGGCGCACCCAGGACTCCTGGACGGCGCCCAGCTCGGCCGGCGCGTTCAGCCCGGCGGTCCCGGCCGCCACACCCTCGTGCCCGGCCGTCAGTTCCGCGCGTACGGGGGCGAAGTGAGCGCTCATGGCCTGGACCCCACCGGCGGCCCGCGACCAGACCCCGGCGGTGTGGCGCAGCGCGGGGGTGGGGGGTGTGGCGGGGGAGGCTGGCGTGGTGGGTGGGGTCGGCGTGGCGGGGGTGATCGGTGTGGCGGGGGTGGTGGCTGCCGGGCCGTCCGCGCCGCCATTCACCAGATCGCGCATTCTCTGCCGCATGTCGCTCATCGTTCGCCCCGTTCGTACCTGTTCGTCAGGATCGTGGAGCGGCACTGTGTCAAACACAGCCCCCGCGACATGCCGCGCTCCGGCCGGGCCGGGGGCGGTCGGGCCCCGTTCCCCGGCCCGGCCGCCGCATTCCCCCGTCCGCGGGGATCACCCGAACGATGGACCGGCGCCCCGCACCCGTACCCCTTCGGGCCCTCCGTCGCCGGCCGGTGCGGCGCGGCCCGCACCGCCGCGCGCCCGCCCACCCGGAAGAATGCGCCCCCATGAGCGCATCGTCCCCTTCCCCCGGCTTCTGGCGCCGCCCCATGGTGGCCCGCCGCGCCGACGAACAGCACCGCGCCTCGACCATGCTGGAGCTGTTCTTCGACCTCTGTTTCGTCGCCGCCGTCGCCCAGGCCGCGTCCGCCTTCGAGCACGAACTCGCCGCGGGCCGCGTCGGCCACGGCGTCCTCGGCTACGCGATGGTGTTCTTCGCGATCTGGTGGGCGTGGATGAACTTCACCTGGTTCGCCTCCGCCTACGACACCGACGACGTGCCGTACCGGCTGCTGACGTTCGTACAGATCACCGGCGCCCTGGTCCTCGCGGCGGGCGCGTCCGAGGCGCTGGAGCACGAGGACTTCACCGTCATCACCTGGGGCTACGTGATCATGCGGCTCGCCATGGTCACGCAGTGGCTGCGGGCGGCCCGCTCCGACCCGGAGCGGCGCCACACGTGTCTGGCGTACGCCGCCGGGATCTTCGTCGTGCAGATCGGCTGGGTGGTACGGCTGGCCCTGCCGGACAGCACCGGGCTCCTCACCTTCGCGATCCTCGTCGTCGCGGAGATCGCCGTTCCCGCCCTGGCGGAACGCAAAACCACCACCACCTGGCACCCGCACCACATCGCCGAGCGGTACGGCCTGTTCACGCTGATCGTGCTGGGCGAATCCATCACCGCCGCCACCAACGCCGTACGCACCGCCCTGGACACCCACGCGGCGCTCGGCGACCTCGCCGCCCTGGTCGCGGGCGGGCTGCTGACGGTGTTCGCGCTGTGGTGGCTGTACTTCGCGCAGAGCGCCCCGCAGCTGCTGACCAGCCTGCGCACGGCGCTGCTGTGGGGGTACGGCCACTACCTCGTCTTCGCGTCGGCGGCCGCGGTCGGGGCCGGGCTCGCGCTGAACGTCGCGCACACCGCGGGGCACGGCCACATCACCGACCTCACGGCGGCGGCCGTCTACACCGTGCCGGTCGCGGTGTTCATCACGCTCGTTTGGCTGCTGCACCACCGCACCGCCGGCCTGCGCCGCACGGCCGACGTCCTGCACCCCCTGGCGGTGCTCGCGGTCCTGGCCGCCACCTTCGCCCCGTCCCCCATCCTGACGACGGGGATCGTCACCGCGCTCCTGATCGCCGCCACCCTGTTCCTGGCCTCCCGGGAGCGGCGGGGGTGACCCTCAGCGCCCGCCCGGCCGCGTCATCTGGCCGGGCAGCACGATGCCCTGGGCGTGGGCGGTCTTCCCCGGCCGCAGGGTCCAGGGCACCGGAGGCGTGGACGTCAGCCAGCCCTCGTCGATGAGGGTGCGCACGATGACCCCGCGCAGCTCGCGCGACAGCTTCTTCCAGCCCAGCCCCTTGCACAGCTGGCCGTACGAGGGGCCGTGCCCGTGCCCCGTACGGAACGCCACGGTGAACTGCGCCGCCTCGCGCCCGCAGTCAGGGTGCCCGGTCCGCCAGGTCTCGTAGGCGTCGAGCCCCGACCGGGGCATGGGCAGCGGGGTGGGCGCGGTCATGAAGGCGTTCGCGTACCGCGCGAAGGGAAGGCGGCAGAGCCGGCAGGTCTCGACGGCCTCCACATGGCGCAGCAGCGCCGGGCTGACGTCCGCCTTCCACTCCGCCCAGCTCTCCGGCGTCGCCTCGGGGGCCACCGCCGCTTCCCGCGCCGCCCGGCGCTCCTCCGCCTCCCGCGCGAGCGCGGCGATCTCCTCCGGCGTCCGGAACAGGCCCGCGAGATGGCCCACCGCGGGGGCGAGCCGGTAGGTCTTCCCGGTCACCTCCGCCAGGAAACCCTTCTCCAGGAGCACGGGCACCGCCGGATAGCAGGCGGCCGGCAGATCGGCCGGGGCGTGCCCGACCAGTTCGGCGGAGCAGTGGGCCGCCAGGAACAGCGCCGCCAGCCGGACCGCCGACGAGCCCTTCCGCACCGGCTTGGCCAGCCGCGTACGCAGGCACCAGCCCGAGACCCGCGACCGCGCGTCCTTGCCCAGCGGCAGCACATGGCCGGGCCCGGGAGTCATGTCCGGCACGAGAATGCCGGCGGGCTTGTCCGGATCGCCGTCGATCAGATGCGCGGGCACCTCCCAGCCCGCCGCGGACAGGTCCGCCACGGCGCCCGCCGGGTCCTCCAGCCGCAGCGACCGCAGGTCCGTACCGGTGAGGTTGCCGACCCCCGTCCGCGCGGCCCGGATCGCCACGACGGCGGCGAGGAGCTGTGCGTCGACGGAGCGCAGCGGCAGGGCTGCCACGTACGACAGGAGCGCACGGGCGCTCTCCCCCTGGTGCGGCGTGAGCAGGAAGGGCGGCGGGGCGACGACACCGTCCCCGGGGGACGCGGTCGTCACGGGGGGCACGGCGGACACGACAGGCTTGGGCACATCACATCTAACGGTGATCGGACCGCGGAAGTCACGCGCACCCCGTGACCGGCCCCGGAAACACGACCGGCGCCCGGCCCCGGGGGACGTCAGCGGGACGTCAGGGAGGCGTTAGCGGAACATGAGCGGCGCGCGGGAAGCTTTTCATGTCAGAACGTCCGGTGGGGGAGCGGTTCGCCGCAAGATCCGGATTCTGGCACCGATCCGACCAATCGACCGCCACAGAAGACTTCGGGGAATCTCCATGCGTACGATCCGCAACCGCAAGCGCACCGCCGCCCTCGGCACCGCCGTCACCGCCGTGCTCGCCCTCGCCCTCACCGCCTGCGGCGGCGACGGCGGCGGCACCAAGTCCGCCGGCTCGGCCGACACCTCCGCGACCGTCGCCGCCGAGGCCCCGACCACGGCCACCGACGGCGCCACCACGGCGGCCAAGAACGAGGACGGTGCGAAGACCGGGGGTTCCTCGCAGGCCGAGAGCGGGAAGACGACCGGCGGCTCCACCGACACGGTCGCCTCCAGCAAGGCCGGCTCCAAGGGGACCACCGCGAAGACCGGCGGCGGCGACACCAGCGACAGCTACGCGTACAAGCACCCCTGCAAGAGCTCGGACCTGTCGGTGCGCGTGTACGCCCGCCAGGGCTCGGCCACGCAGCACGTCATCGAGGTCAACAACACCGGCAAGAACTCCTGCGGCCTCAGCTACTACCCGCGCGTCGCCCTCGGCGCCGCGAACGCCTCCGACCACAGCGGCGACATCATCCCGCTCGTCCCCGGCGGCCTGGGCGGCGCCCCGGCGTACCCGGTGAAGCCGAAGACCGCCGCGATCGCCGTCATCGACCTCAACCCGGGCGGCAAGAACGGCGTGACCTGGGTCAACGAGCTGAACGTCCTCGCGGACGGCGAGAACATGTCCAACGCCGAGCAGCTCAACTTCCCGCTCGGCCCGGACGTGAAGGTCGGCACCCCGAAGCTCGGCCTGTACTCCTCCTCCATCGCCGACGCGGTGGCCTCCATGAAGCTGGCGAACACCAAGCCCTGACCCCGACGGGGCCAGGCCACGGGGCCCTCCGGCGGACCACGACGGTCTGTCGGAGGGCCCCGCTACGATCCGTGGCATGCCTGCCTTCCGCGATTTCAACTTCAAGCTGCTCGTCATCGAGCAGCTCATGTACGAGGACGAGACACTCACCCCGGTGTTCCGCATAGCCGACTGCCTCAAGGCGAAGGGCATCGACCAGGACCCGCAGACCTACGCCTACGAGAACGACCTCGCGTACACCGTTCTCGACGAGGCCCGCGCCTACTTCGAGGCGCTGGAGATCAGCCCGGAACTGCTGGCCACCGTGGAGACGCTGGTCCTCGACGGCGGGCTGGAGGTCTACCAGGAGTGCGCCCCGGTCTGGGACGGCGAGGACGACCTGTTCGACGTGGGCTCGCTGGAGGACCTGGACCTGCTGCCCAACCTGCGGCTGATCAGCGGAGTGGACGACTGCGGGCTGGGCATGGCGTTCGACGCCGACGTCCTCGCCGCCCGGGGCATCGCCACCGACTGACGCCCCCTCGGGGCCCACACACCGTCACCGGCCGGGCCCCGCACGGCCGTACGTGTCCGCCGCCCGAACGGCGGGCATGATCAAATACATGAAAGAGGACAAGAAGGACAACGCAAGCGGCACCCCGGGCCAGATCCTGCACTGGAACTTCTTCATAGGCGGCCATCTCAGCGCCTCCGTCCCGGTACGCCTGGTCGAACGCACGGACGCGGGGCAGCTGGTGTGGATGAAGTCCGGCACCCCGATGTGGCGCACCGCCCTGCCGCGCGGCATCACCCACCTGCGGGACATCGACCCGCACGAACGCCCACCCGAGGGCTTCCCCGTCGTACCGGGCCGCTGGCCGATGGGCGACGCCCTCTTCTACCAGCCCACGGGTGCGGCGCACTCGGTGCTGTGGCTCTTCGGCCGCAGACACAGATTCCGCGGCTGGTACGTCAACCTCGAACGCCGCGTCCACCACGGCGCCGACATCGACATCACCGACCACGAGCTGGACATCAACGTCGCCCCGGACCGCACCTGGGCCTGGAAGGACGAGCAGTCCTTCGTGGAGAAGACCGGCCACCCCGCGTACTGGACGGCCGAGGAAGCACAGGCGATCCGGTCCGAAGGAGCGACCGTCGCACAGCTCGCCGAGGCCGGAATCTTCCCCTTCGACGGCTCCTGGTGCGATTTCCGGCCACCCCCTTCCTGGAAAACCCCGGCCCGTCCCCCCACTCCGCGCCACCCCCTGCTCCACCCCACCGACGCCGCGACCTGACATCCCGCGCCCCACGGGGCGCGGCTCGGCCGCCTTGGCCCTATCAGCCACCATGGCGAAATATCGATCATTGCCCGGCGTCACTCTCCGTGATACACAGAGTAATCATACGCATTTCGCCCATACACCGATTCGATCCGCAGGTCAGGCGGTCAGACCGGTCAAACGTGCGAGATCCGGGTAAAGAGAGCCGTGAAGTCGTCGTACGAAAGCAGTTTCATCAGCGAAGATAGAGGGTGACCCGTGCCGTGCGGCACGGGTGCCGAACTACCCAACAGGGGCGGTGACTTACATGATCCTGGCAGCTGAAAAGGGCGACATCACCACCATCATCGGCGGAATCGCCCCCAACTGGGGGCCGTTCGGGAGCCTGGGCAACGAGGCTCGCGTGATGATCGAAGTGGTGATGGCCATTGCCATCCTGCTGTGCCTCGGCATCGCGGTCTGGGGAGCGGCCAAGCAGCGGATCGGCGCGACGGCACTGCGCGACACCTTCAGCGCGGAACAGGGCAAGGGGCTGATCGTGGCCGGCCTGACCGGTGTGTTCATCATCGGATCGCTGGGAACCCTGTTCACCATTGTCTACGGGATGGCCGTCTGACCGGGCGTCAACCCGACCGGGGCCCGTCCACCCCACCCCTTCCCATCCGCCCGTCGTGCCCACCGGCAGAGGTTGCGTACCCCTGATGTCGAGTCACCACACCGCGTCCGCGCGGAGAGCAGCACGGCTACCGTCGTACCACGACACGGTTCGAGCAACGGTTGAGGGGGCGTACGCGGCATGAGTCTCGGCGACGAGGACGGCTACGGCAACGACGCGGGTCGGTCGAGCGACGCCTACAGCACCATCGGCGGCACCCGCCAGACCCGCACCCGCCTCCCCGACGGGCCGTCCGGCGACGCCTACGGCCCCCGCCGCCCGGCCCGCAACTCCCGCTCCCTCATCACGTTCGCCGGCGTGGTGATCCTTCTGCTGGGCGCCATCGCCTTCGCGAACATGGGCGGCGACAACGGCTCCTCCGACAAACCGGGCACCGGCTCCGGCGACAAGGCAGCCGCCGCCCCCACCGCGGCCACGGGCACCAAGCCGGTGACAACGAAATCGGGCACCATCCCGTCGGGCTTCGCCCACGACAGACAGGGAGCGGAGAGCGCGGCGGCGAACTACGCGGTGGCACTGGGGTCCGCCGAGATGTTCGTCGCCTCCTCCCGCCAGGCCATCGTGCAGGCCACTCACGATCCCGGCATCGTCCAGAAGCTGACTGCCGACCTCAACGCGGCTTACTCGCCCACCTTCCTCAAGAACGTGGGCCTCAACGAGGACGGCAGCGCTCCCGCTGGCTTGACGTTCGTCTCTCGTACGGTTCCGGTGGGAACGACGGTGGTCGAACAGTCCGCAGACTCGGCCACGGTGGAGGTGTGGTGCACCGGACTCGTCGGTATGGCCGGCGAGGGGTCCACAAAGCCGGTGACGGAGACCTGGTTCACCATCACCGAAAAGCTCAAGTGGGTCGGCAACGACTGGAAGATCGAGTCCTCCAGCCAGACAGAGGGCCCCACCCCGGTCAGCGGTGACAACCGGGCTTCTTCGGCCGACGAGATCGCCGGTGCGGTAGAGGGATACGGAGGCTTCGTCTATGCCCGATAGCCGTCGCTGGAGCCTGCGCTCCCTGACCACGCTGAGCGTCCTGCCCCTCCTGCTCCTGCTCGCCTCCCGCGCCTCGGCAGAGCCCTCGCCCTCTCCGTCTCCCAGCAAAGAGAGCAATGAAGCCTGCGACCTGATCGTCGGACTCGCCAAGGACTACTGCGAAGGCGACGCCAGTCCCAGCAAGGCCACCCCGCCCAACAGCACCGACCCCGCCCTGGACCCGCTCACCTCCCTCGGCCGTGGCTGCGCAGACGCCGCCGCCTGGATCGTGGGCAAGCTCAGCGACGCAGTCGACAGCACCGCCAACGTCGACTTCACCAACACCCGCTTCCTCCAGCAATACGCCATCGTCTTCGCCGCCTCCACCGTCCTCACCCTCGTCCTCTGGCTCCTCGCCGTAGCCAAGCGCGCCATCCGCGGCGTCCCCCTCACCACCGCCATCTCCGAAGCCATCGGCTTCCTCTGGCTCACCGTCCTCGCCTCCGCCTTCACCCCCCTCATCCTCTACACCATCGTCTCCGCCACCGACGGCGTCACCGAAGTCATCGCCTCCTCCTCCGGCGGCCAGACCGACGTCTTCTTCGGCTCCTTCGCCGAGGCCCTCAAAAAGGACTCCGACATCGGCGGCGGCCCGATCATGCTGATCGTCGTCTCCCTCGTCTCGATCCTCGCCGCCGGCATCCTCTGGCTCGAACTCGTCATCCGAGCCGCCCTCCTCTACGTCGGCGCCCTCCTGGGAACCGCCGTCTACGCCGGCCTCGTCGACAAGAACATGTGGGGCCACGTACGCCGCTGGGCAGGCATCATGATCGCGGTCATCATGGTCAAGCCCGTCATCGTCGTCGTCCTCGGCCTCGCCGGCGCCCTCTCCGCCGACGACGGCCCCGACGCCTTCTCCGCCGTCGTCTCCGGCCTCGCCATCATCCTGCTGGCCATCTTCGCCTCCGCCATGATCTACCGCTTCGTCCCCGGCTTCGGCGACGAGATCCAGGGCGCCCGCACCAACCGCAAACAGGCCACCGACGGCTCCCAGGCCGCCGCCATGATCAGCTCCCCCGCCGCCCTCGTCTCCCAGGGCATCAAGACCCACAGCAGCCGCGGCGGCCAGAACAGCGGCGACACCAGCGGCGGCGGCGCCCGGCCCGCCAACCCGGTCAGCGGCGGAGTCGCCGCCCACAGCTCCCGCAACACCGCAAGCGGCGGCGGCTCCCCCGCCGCACCCCCGCCCCGCAGCGGCTCCGGGCCCACCTCCGGCACCCCGCACAGCAGCCGCGGCACCCGCGGCCCCGGCAGTCCAGGCAGCACAGGTAACAACCGCACAGGAGGTGGCGGGCGTTGAGCACCCAGTCCCATCCCATCGCGCCCCGCCGTACGTATCTCATCGGCCGCGCCCGGCCGAACGCGATCGTCGGCAAGAACCGTGAGACGGGTGAGATCGCCCTGATCATCGCCGGCGCGTTCCTCGGCATGATGAGCGGCCTGCTCGTCCCCGTCCTCTCCCTGCGCATCGCGCTGCTCACCGGCTTCCCGCTCCTCGCCATCGCGATGGTCTACGTCCCGTACCGGCACCGGACCTTCTACAAGTGGTTCGAGATCAATCGCAGCTACAAGCGCTCCCTGCGCCGCGGCACCACCTACCGCTCCGCCGCCATGGAAGCCGGCACCCGCGCGGACGGCCGCGAGGTCGAGATCGGCCCGCCCCCCGGCATCGGCCGCATCAACTGGCTCTCCGCCCCCTTCGGCCCCGACGAGATCGCCGTCCTCCTCCACGCCGACCGGCGCACCGTCACCGCCGCCATCGAGATCGAGGGCCCCGGCGTCGGCCTGCGCGACAGCGAGGACCAGGAAGCCCTCGTCGACCGCTTCGGCACCCTCCTCAAGCACGTCGCCAACGGGGACGGCTTCGTCACCCGCCTCCAGATGCTCGCCCGCACCCTCCCCGCCGACCCCGACGCCCACGCCAAGGACGTCGCCCAGCGCGGCGACCACAACTCCCCCCGCTGGCTCCAGGACTCCTACGACCAGCTCCAGTCCATGGTGTCCACCTCCAGCGAGCAGCACCGCGCCTACCTCGTCGCCTGCATGCACTTCAACCGCGAGCTCGCCGCCGAGGCCAACGCCATGGCCCGCGCCGCCCGCCCGCACACCGGCCGCAAGCTCGACCGCGACGCCGGACTCGCCGTCGTCATGGCCCGCGAGCTGACCGACATCTGCGCCCGCCTCGCCGAGGCCGACATCCGCGTCCGCCAGCCGCTCGGCCAGAGCCGCCTCGCCTCCCTCGTGCACTCCATGTACGACCCGGACCACCCCATCGACCACATCCAGGCCATGACCAGGCGCAACGCCTGGCCCGCCGAGCTGGACGCCGTCGAACCGACCTACCTCCAGGCCAAGACCCGCGAATCGTCCACCCGTGCCCCCTGGTGCCACGCCACGGCCTGGGTGAAGGAGTGGCCCATGACCCCCGTCGGCGTCAACTTCCTGGCCCCGCTCCTCGTCCACACCCCCGACGTCATCCGTACGGTCGCCGTCTGCATGGACCTCGAACCCACCGAGGTCGCCATCGAACGCATGCTGACCGAGAAGACCAACGACGACGCCGAGGCCAGCCGCCAGGCCAAGATGAACCGCACCGTCGACCCCCGCGACATCGCCGCCCACGGCCGCCTCGACCAGCGGGGCGAAGACCTCGCCAGCGGCGCCGCCGGAGTCAACCTCGTCGGCTACATCACCGTCTCGTCCCGCTCCCCCGAAGCCCTCGCCCGCGACAAGCGGACCATCCGCGCCTCCGCCGGAAAGTCCTACCTCAAGCTCGAATGGTGCGACCGCGAGCACCACCGCGCCTTCGTCAACACCCTGCCGTTCGCCACCGGCATCCGCCGCTAACCACCGGTCCGCACACCGAGAGGGAGGTCAGTCACGCCATGCGAGATCCGCTGTCCGCGTTGTCGGACGCCTTTACCGCCTTCCTCTTCGGGAAGGTGGAGACCACCCGGCTGCCCGTCCGCACCTCGACCGGCCAGGCCCAGGCCGTCTACCTCCCCACCGCGGCCCCCGGCCTCGGCGACTCCGGCGTGATCATCGGCCGCGAGGTGTACTCCGGCAAGGGCTACGTCTACGACCCCTTCCAGCTGTACGGGCAGCAGCTCCCCGCCCCCCACTGGCTGGTCCTCGGCGAGTCCGGCAACGGCAAGTCCGCGCTGGAGAAGACGTACGTGCTCCGCCAGCTCCGCTTCCGCGACCGCCAGGTCGTCGTCCTGGACGCGCAGGGCGAGGACGGCGTCGGCGAGTGGAACCTCATCGCCGAACAGCTGGGCCTCACCCCCATCCGCCTCGACCCCACCTCGGCCCTCAACGGCGGCATCCGGCTCAACCCGCTCGACCCCGCCATCACCACCACCGGCCAGCTCGCCCTCCTGCGCACCATCATCGAAGTCGCCATGGGCCACGGCCTCGACGAACGCTCCGGCTTCGCGCTCAAGGTCGCCCACGCCTACGTCAACGCGACCACGACCGACCGCCAGCCCGTCCTCACCGACATCGTCGAGCAGCTGCGCCACCCCGAACCGGAATCCGCCCAGGCCATGAACGTCGACCTGGACGACGTACGCGCCTGGGGACTCGACGTCGCCCTCGTCCTCGACCGGCTCGTCGACGGCGACCTGCGCGGCATGTTCGACGGCCCGACGTCCTTCGGCATCGACCTGGACGCCCCCCTGATCGTCTTCGACCTCTCGCACATCGACCGCAACTCCATCGCCATGCCCATCCTGATGGCGATCGTCGGCGTCTGGCTGGAACACACCTGGATCAGGCCCGACCGCAAGAAGCGCATCTTCCTGGTCGAGGAAGCCTGGCACATCATCAACTCGCCGTTCGTGGCCCAGCTCTTCCAACGGCTCCTCAAGTTCGGCCGCCGTCTCGGCCTGTCCTTCGTCGCCGTCGTCCACCACCTCAGCGACGTGGTCGACGGAGCCGCCGCACGCGAGGCCGCGGCCATCCTCAAGATGGCCTCGACCCGCACCATCTACGCCCAGAAGGCCGACGAGGCGAGAGCCACCGGCCGGGTCCTCGGACTGCCCCGGTGGGCGGTCGAGATCATCCCCACCCTCACCCCCGGCATCGCGGTCTGGGACGTCAACGGCAACGTACAGGTCGTCAAACACCTGATCACCGAAGCCGAACGCCCTCTCGTGTTCACCGACCGCGCCATGACCGAATCGTCCGCCGACGACCTCGTCCCGGACGACGTAAGGGCCGCCGACCTCGAAGCGGAGGAACGCGCGGCCAGGATCGAGAACCAGCAGCGACTGAACGAGTCGTCCGAGTCAACGGTGGCATGACATGGCAGGGAGCGGCGGAGCGAATCCCGGCGACGGCAAGGGGGGCGGCATCCCCGACGGCCTGCTCATCGGCCTGCTGGTGTTCCTTCTCGGCCTGACCCTGCTCGCCTGGGCGGCCACCGGCCTCGCCGGCCTCTTCGCCCACGGGGCCTGGCCCGACGGCGTCACCCTGCCCGAAACCCCCCTGGCGCTCCGCCGCCTGCTGGACGCCCCGCACGACCTGCCCGCCGCCTGGCCCAACACCCCGCCCGCCCAGCTCTCCGGATACGGCCTCTTCTGGGGCCTGCTCATCGGCGAACTGATGGTGCTCGTGGTGCTGTCCGTGTTCGTGATGGGCGTCGTCACCCGCGCACGCGCCGTCCTGGCCCACCGCCGCGCGGAACGCTCCGACCGCCTCGCCCGCCACGAACAGGCACTCCGCGAACAGCGGGCCCGGCGCCGCCTGGACCAGGGCAGGAGCGGCAAGCGCGGCCGCCGGAACAAGGAGCGGGAGTACGCGGACGAGCAGGCGTTCCCCGACCCCGCACCGGAACCCGCCGCCCCCTTCCGCGCGGCGGCCCCCGAAACGCCCGCCTCCGCACCGGCGCTCCCCGTCCCCACGGAACACACCCCCGAAACCGCACCACCCGCCCTCGCCCCCGCGACACCGGTGACCGGCACACCCACCCCCGCGACACCGACGACCGCCGCACCCGCCCCGGCCGCCGTGCCCGCCCCGCGCACCCCGCTCGTCCCCTACGGCCCCCCCCCCACCCCCCGGGCCACCGCACCCCCGGCGACCCCC
>NZ_JAKRGC010000116.1 GCF_022347745.1 Streptomyces sp. OfavH-34-F | reverse complement strand
CCGGGGAAATCCTCTCGGTGCGCACAGAGATCCATCCCACGTACGAGCCCGACCCCTGGCCGGCCCCAGCCGCCAGGCGGCTGACCAGCTGAAACGCTCGTGCCCCTTTAGACACACTGTCTGGCGTCACCGTGCTGGGTTACGACGACCAGCTCGTCGAGATCGAGGCCGTGGCCGCCGTACTCGACGCGTAGCCGCCGCCCGTCCCCCGGGGCCGGGCGCCCTCACCCCGGCAGTGCCGTCAGGGTGAGGAACTCGCCGCGGGAGCGGGCGTCCGTGCGCAGGAGGCCCAGGAGGGTGGAGGTCATCGTGGTCGTGCCGGTGGCCTGGACGCCGCGCAGGGTCATGCAGGTGTGTTCGGCCTGGATGACCACCCCGACGCCCTTCGGCTCCAGCTGGGTCTGCAGCCAGTCCGCGACCTGCTTGGTCAGGCGCTCCTGGACCTGGGGGCGGCAGGCGAAGTGTTCGAGTATGCGGGCGAGTTTGGACAGGCCCAGGATGCGCCGGCCGGGCAGGTACCCGATGTGGGCGGTGCCCGTGAAGGGCAGCAGGTGGTGCTCGCACACCGAGCGCAGCGGGATGCTGCGGGCCAGGACCAGCTCGTCGTACCCCTCGTCGTTCGGGAACGTCGTCAGGTCGAACGGGCGGGGCGTGAAGAGTTCCGCGTAGGCGCGGGCCATCCGGCCGGGCGTGCCGCGCAGGCTCTCCGACTCGGTGCTGATGCCGAGGGCCCGCAGGAACTGGCCGGCGGCCTGCTCGGCGGCCACCAGGTCTGCGGCCCGCCCGCCCGGCACCACGCGCAGGGGCGTCGGCGGGGGCGGTACGGCGACGGGCTGCTGGACCATGTCAGTTGCCCCCGGCCCCGAGGGCGCTCAGCAGCACCAGGACCACCGTCACCACGGCGAACAGGCCGTGCGCGAGGACCACGGCGACCGGGAAGTTCCGCTCGGCCGGCCCGTCCTGCACCGGCCCGTCCTGCACCGGGCCGTTCGCGGCGGCCGTCCGTGCGCGGTGCACGGGAATCCAGCGGGCCAGCATGACGAACCCGAGCAGCGCGACCGGTACCAGCAGCGCGAAGGCGATCCAGGCCAGCGTGTCCTTGTCGGCGACGAGGTAGGCGATCCAGACGACGAGGCCGATCGCGGCGAGCGCGAAGTGGCCGAAGACGACGGGGACCGGCAGATGGCTGTTGCCGCTGCGGGCGCCCCCGCGGGCGAGCCAGGTGCCGAGCATGTAGAAGCCGCCGAGAGCGGTGATCACCCAGGTGACCAGTGCGGCGATGTCCATGGGAACTCCAGGGGGAGAGAAGGGAGGTGCGGGGGTCCTGCGGAACGCGGTCGGTCAGCCGGTGGGACGCGCCGGGGTGAACCCCTCGGCCTGGTCCGTCTCGTCCGCGACCCGTACGCCGTAGCGGAAGGCGAGCTTGCCGCCCAGCCACCCGCCGGCGCCGAGCACGGCGAAGGAGACGGCGGCGAGGGCGAGCCGGCCGTCGCCGACCGGGCCCGACGGGCCGGAACCGGCGTGCCGCCACAGGAAGTTGCCGGCGTAGGCGGCGGTCACCAGCACGTTCAGCGTCATGTGGAGCAGGCCCACCCGGAAGGCCCGCGTGCCGGTGGGAATGGCGAACAGGTCCAGGCAGCCGACCAGCGCGGCGGCCAGGGCGCCGATCACCCCGAGGGCGATCAGCCACATCGAGCCACGCGCCAGGAACGCCGGGTCGTCCGCGAACCGGGAGGCGATGTCGAAGACCAGGCTGCCGGTCCACGCCCCGATGGGAACGCTCACCAGCATCGGATGGAACGGATGCCCGTACGGGCCGGCCAGAGCGGCGCTCACGGGCCGCTTGGCCTGATGCGGCTGGGCCATCGGGCCCACCTCCTTATTTTCGCCAACGAATATTGGTCTTATTCGGGGGCACGGTCAAGTCCGCAGACCAGAGCCCGTGCGGCCGCTCGGTCCACGCGCCTCGGCGTACGGTGAAGGGGTGACCTCCGACATGACCCCGCCGGCCTCCCCCGACGACGCCGCGATCGACTCCCTGAGCGCGCTGGGCGAGGGCACGCGGCGGCAGATGTTCTCCTTCATCCGCCGCGCCCACCGGCCCGTCACCCGCGACGAGGCCGCCGCCGAGGCGGGCATATCGCGCAAGCTCGCGGCCTTCCACCTCGACAAACTCGTCGACGCCGGCCTGCTGCGCGCGCGTTACGGCTCACCCACCGGCGTCCGCAAGGTCGGCCGCCAGCCCAAGGTGTACGAACCCACCGACACGCCCATCCGGGTGAGCATCCCGGACCGCCGCCACGAACTCCTCGCCGATCTGCTGATCCAGGCCGTTGTCACCGAGGGCGCGGACGAGACGGCCGTGCAGGCGGCGATGCGCACGGCGGGCCGGCGGGGCGAGGAACTCGGCGAGGAGGAACGGGCCCGGCTGCCGCACGGAGATCCCGGCGCCGAACGCGGCCTGCCCCTGTGCGAACGCATGCTCGACGGGCACGGCTTCGAGCCCACCCGCGAGGGTTCCGACCGGCTGCGGCTGAGCAACTGCCCCTTCCACCCACTCGCCCAGCAGGCCCCCGACCTGGTCTGCGGCATGAACCACGCCTTCCTCACGGGATACCTGAGAGGACTCCAAGCCCCCGCCGTCGAGGCCGTCCTGGCCCCCCGCCCCGGCGAGTGCTGCGTCGAGATCCGGCAGGCCCCGGCCGACGACGACACCGGTACGATCAACGGTTCATGAGCCCCGAACAGCCCTCGCCCACCGCCCCCTGGCTGTACGACAGGTCCGGGGCGCGCTACCCCCTGGACGACCCGCGCTGGCGCGGCGAGGACGGCGGCCCGCTCGCCGTGAGCGCCCTGCCCGGTCTGCGCCCCGAGCAGATCGACACCGCCGAACGCTCCCTGTGGCGCTACCACGCGGCCCTGCCCGTCCCGGCCGACCGCCGGGTGAGCCTGGGCGAAGGGTGTACGCCGATGGTTCCGCTCGACTGGGCCGGCCGGCGCGTCCACTTCAAGCTGGAGTGGTTCAACCCGACGTCCAGCTTCAAGGACCGGGGCGTGTCGGTGATGATCTCCCACCTCGCGGCGCTCGGCGTCGAACGCGTCCTGGAGGACAGCTCGGGCAACGGCGGCGCCTCGGTCGCCGCGTACGCCGCCGCGGCCGGCCTCCGCGCCCGGATCATCGTCCCGGCGGCCACCTCGGCGGCCAAGGTCCTCCAGGCCCGCGCCTGCGGAGCCGAGATCGAACGCGTGCACGGCACCCGCGACGAGGTCGCGGACGAGGCGGTCCGGCAGGCGCGGCAGATCCCGTACGCCAGCCACAACTGGCACCCGATGTTCCTCCAGGGCACCAAGACCGTCGCCTACGAGATGTGGGAGTCACTCGGCTTCACCGCCCCCGACAACGTGGTCCTCGTCGCCGGGGCCGGCAGCAACGTCATCGGTTGCGACCTCGCCTTCGGCGAACTCCTCGCCGCCGGCCAGATCGAGCGGCGCCCGCGCCTGTTCGTCGGACAGCCCGAGCACTGGGCGACCATCGCCGACACGTTCAACGGCCTTGACCCGGACCGCCGGGGCGAGCGCCTGCCGACGATCGCCGAGGGCGCGTCCATCGCCCGCCCGGTCCGGCTGCCCGAGGCGGTGGAGGCCATCCGCCGCTCCGGCGGCGCCGCGTACGCCGTCCCCGAGGCCGAGATCCACAGCGCGGTCCGGGCCCTGAGCGCCCGCGGCCTGTACGCCGAACCGACCAGCGGCGTCGCGGCCGCGGCGCTCGACCACTTCATCGCCACGGGGGACATCGCCCCCGGCGAGACGACCGTCGTCGTCCTCACCGGCTCGGGGCTGAAGTCCGCCGAAAGCATGGCCACGGTGTTCGGCGGAGCCGGAGCCGGAGCCGGAGCCGAAGCCGGAGCCGGAGCCGAAGCCGAAGCCGACGCCGGGTAGGGCGCCGAGGGGTCGCGCGGCACGCGCTGACGGGGTGGTGCGGGCTGCACCCCGATCCGGGTGCGCGGACCACCGCCCCACCCGCCCGCGCCGGGCAGCATGGAGGAGACGGCGCGGGGGACCGCGGGACGCGGAGCACGGAGTGGAGTGGGATTCGCATGGCACGTTCGACCGACTACGACGGGGAGCCCGCCTCCCGGACGACCGGCACGGCATGGTTCGTGCCCCCGCTGCTGGTGTTCCTCATGGGCGCCATGCTCACGTCCGTGATCTCGCACGCCGTGGACGGCGGTACGCACACCGCCGTGATGAGCGCGGGATTCACCCTGGACGCGATCGCGGTCGTCTGGGCGGTCGTCCGCCGCCGGCGCTCCACCGGCTGAGCGGACGGCCGGGGCGCCCGGCCCCTACGGGGCGACGCCGCTGCCCACGTAGGCGAGGACCGCCAGCACCCGGCGGTGGACGCTGGTGTCCTCCTGCGGCAGGTCCAGCTTGTCGAAGATCCCCCGGATGTGCTTGCCGACCGCCCGTTCCGTGACGAACAGCCGCTCCGCGATGGCCGCGTTGGCCAGCCCCTGGGCCATCAGCCCCAGCACCTCGTGCTCGCGCGCGGTCAGCACCTCCAGCGAGTTCGTCGACGCCTTCTGCCGGAAGATCTCGTCGACCACCTCCGGGTCGAGCGCGGTGCCGCCCTCCCTGATGCGCTCCAGCGCCTCCAGGAACTGCTCCACCCTGCCCACCCGGTCCTTGAGCAGATAGCCGATCCCGCGTGCGCCCAGGGCCAGCAGCTCCGCGGCGTAGGCCTGTTCCACGTACTGCGACAGGACGAGCAGGGGCAGCCCGGGAAACTCCCGCCGGGCCGCGACGGCCGCGCGCAGCCCCTCGTCACGGAAGCTCGGCGGCAGCCGCACGTCCAGGACCGCCGCGTCCGGCCGGGTACGGCGCAGGGCGGGCAGGATCTCGGGCTCCGCCACGCACGTGGCCGCCACCTCGTGGCCGTTGTGGGTCAGCAGCAGCGTCAGACCCTCCCGGAGCAGCGCGTTGTCCTCCGCGATCAGAACCCGCATGGCAGCTCCACCCTCATCCTCGTCGGCCCCCCGGCCGGGCTGGTGAACTCGGTCGTGCCGTCCAGCGCCGCGACCCGGCGGCGTATGCCGAGCAGCCCGCTCCCGCCGTACTCCCCGGCCCCGCCGCGCCCGTTGTCGGTGACGACGACCCGCAGCGACCCGGCGGCCCGCGTGAAGCGTACCGAGGCGTGGGTCGCCCCACTGTGCTTGCGGATGTTCGTCAGGCACTCCGCGACCACGAAGTACACCGCCGCCTCCACGGCCGCCGGCAGCCGGTGACCGTTCTCCACCGCCGACAGGTTCGTCTCCACCGGGATGCCCGCGGAAACGACGAGCGTGCGCACCGCCCCGGCCAGACCGCGATCGGTGAGGACGGGCGGATGCACCGTACGGACGATGCCGCGCAGCGCCGCGAGCGTGGCGTCGATCTCCTCCTGCGCCTCGGCCAGCCACCGTGCCGCCGTGTCCGGGTCGCGCCCCACCTGCTGGCGGGCCAGCCCGACGCGCATGGACAGCGCCACGAGCTGGGCCTGGACCCCGTCGTGCAGATCGCGTTCGATGCGGCGCAGTTCGGCGCTGTGGGACTCCATCGCCCCCGCCCGCGACTCGGACAGCTCCGCGACCCGCTGGCCGAGCCTGGCCGACGCGGACGGCCTGAGCAGCACGGCCGTCCACCGGGCCTGGGCGTCCGCCAGCGCCTCGAACACCGGCAGCAGCAGGGCGCGCGGAGGCTGCGGCGTGCTACCGGCGCGGCGTACGACGGCCGCCGTGCCGTCCACCAGCAGCGCCACCGGCCACAGCACCAGCGCGAGCGCGCCGAACCCGATGACGCTGACGGTCGCGAACGGCAGCCAGAGCGCGTCGCGCCAGGTACCGGGATCGGTGAGCGCCAGGCGCACCCGGTCGCCGGGCGACCCGTCCAGCGGCAGGTACAGCTCCCCGATCGGCTCGCCCAGCCGGGCACCGGCGCGGACGCGTTCGTGACCGGCGAACCGGCGCAGCGCCCGCACGATCTCCGGCCAGGCCGGCGCCCCGATGAGGCACACGGTGAAGAACACCCCGGCGGGCACCGCGACGCAGCCCAGGAACGCGCCCATGGCCACCGGCAGGCCGGAGAACAGATACCAGGAAGCCTGCCGGGCCCGCCGCAACCGGCCGGATAAGTAGCCCATGGGGCCACCGTAGTCGGGGGCGCGTCCACCGTCGGTGGGCCGTACGTGCCGGTCCCGGTGGGGCCGGCTGAACCCGGCGGGGGGTGCGTGCGACACCGTGCGACACCGCGACACCGCGCCACCGTGCGACCCCGCGACACCGTGCGCCCCGTCGCCTCACCGGCTCACGTCAGCACCAGCCACCGCCGGCCGTCCGCGAGTTCCCGGGCCGCGTCGAGGTGCCCGGCGTGGCATGCGGTCTCGGTGATGACGTGGAGCAGCACGTCCCGGACCGTGTGCAGATGCGGGTCGCCGAAGAGGTGGTGGGGCCACCAGGCCAGCGGCGTGCCGGGGTCCGCCGCGGCGACCGCAGCGTCGGCGCGGTCCGCCTCCGCGCGGTACCGGTCCAGGACCTCGGTGTGCGGCATAGCGGGGTCCACCTGCCAGGCGTCGTCGATGTCGTCGAGGGACGCGATGACGGCGGCATCGCCGGCGAGGACCGCCTGGAACCAGAACCGCTCCACATCGAGCGCGAGGTGCCGGACGAGCCCCAGGCAGCTCCACCCGGACGGCAGCGCGGGCCGGCGCAGGGCCTCGGGAGACAGGCCGTCGAGTATGCCCAGGACGTGGCGGCGCTGTGCCTCCAGCGCGGACAGCAGGGCCCGGATCTCGGCGTTCGCCGCGGGCGGGGTGGTCGTGGTCATGGTGGGGTCTCCCGAAGGTTGGCGGCCCGGACACCGACGACGCCGAACCGGCGGGGACCGCCGTCGTGGTTGATCAGCAGTATGAACTCCGCCGCGTCACGGCCTCGTTGCCGGGTCGACCGGCCGGCCACGCCTCGCGAAAGGAGGTCAGTCCACCCACACGACCACCGCCATCCCCTTCACCGCGGCGACGTCGAAGAAGCTCCGGAGCAGGGCGAAGTGGTCCGAGAGGTACACGGCCGGGTCGTCCGTGAATCCGGGGAAGCCGCCCGCCCGGCGGTAGGCGGGAAGCGCGGTGAGCACCGGGCCGAGGTCCATCGCCGCCAGGGCCCGGGCCAGCTCCGTCACCGCTGCGGGGGACAGCAGGGAGGGCGGGCCGTCGATGCGGTCGTAGACCTCGGCGTGGTCGAGGAAGGAGACCGGGGCGCTGCCGTCGCCGTGGACGCACCGGGCGAGGACGGCGATGTCCGGCGACTCCGGACGCGTCCGCCGGTAGAGGGCGAGGAGTTCCCACACGGCCCAGTCGAGGTCCAGCAGGTCGTCCGGCGGCGGATTCCAGCGCGGGTTCCCGTCCGGCGCGGCGGCTGCGGTCTCCCGGCACCGGTCCAGGTACCGCTGCGTGACGCGCGCCAGCTGCTGAGTCAGGGCCATGCGCCGCAGTATGGCGCCCCGCCGACCGCGTCACGCGCCCGGGTCGGCTCCCGGCCGCAGGACCGCTCCCGGCTGCGGGAGCCGGATGGCCGGATGACCGAAACACGCAGGTGACGACGGGGTGTCAGATGGCTGAAACACGCAGGTGGCGACGGGATGTCAGGTGGCCGAAACGCTGCCCCTGACGCTCCGACAGCAACCGCTGTGAGCAACCTCTCCAGGGCGAGATGCCGCGAACGCCCCGTATCCACCCGATGGATCGCGACCCTCGCGGAAACAGATGATCCAAAAGCTGGGCTCCACCCCCGACAGCACGCGTATTCGAGGCACAATCGCCCCGTCCCGGGCACGTCGTCCCCCGAAGAGGTGCCCTTCCCGCTGTCTTGGAGTGCCGTCATGTCCGCCCCGCTCGCCTCGCCACCCGCCGCTCCCGGCGCCTCTCCCGCCGGGCGACTTCCGGCCGTCATGCTCATGGCCGGAAGTTGTCTGCCCGTCCTCGGCGCGGTGCTCCTCGCCCCGGTCCTTCCCCGGATGCAGGACCACTTCGAGGACGTACCGGGCAGCGAGGCGCTCGTCCCGGTCGTGCTCACCGTCCCCGCCCTCGCCCTCGCGCTGCTGGCGCCCTTCGCGGGGATGATCGTCGACCGGCTCGGCCGCAAGCGCCTGCTGGTCATCGCGACCGCCCTGTACGCGGTGTTCGGGACGGCCCCGCTGTGGCTGGAGTCGCTCCACGCCATCCTGATCAGCCGGGTCCTCGTCGGCATAGCCGAGGCGGCCATCATGACCGCCTGCACCACCCTCATCGGCGACTACTACAGCGGCGAACTCCGGGACCGCTACCTCGCCCTGCAAACGATGTGCGCGGCCGCGTCGGCCACCGTCTTCTTCGTGCTCGGCGGCGCGCTCGGGGCCGCCGACTGGCGCGCGCCCTTCTGGCTGTACGCCGTCGGCCTGCTCGTCGCGCCGCTCATGGCCCGCATCCTTCCCGCACCGCTGCCGCCCGCCGCCGACGCGGAGGCGGAGGCGCAGGCGGCGCCCCCGCAGCGCCCGTTCCCGGTCCGGCGCATGGCGGGCATCTGCCTCCTCACGGTCTTCGGCGCCGTGGTCTTCTACACCGTCCCGGTCGAGATGGCGTACCTCCTCGACGACCTGGGGACCGACTCCACCGCCACCATCGGCGCCGTCACCGCGGTGGCCAGCGCCGCCACGGTCCTCGGCTCGGTCCTCTTCACCCGCCTCTCCCCGGACCGCCGCCACCGCCTGCCGGTGCTGTTCGCGCTGTGTGCCGCGGGCTTCGTGCTGATGGGCCTCGCGAACGGCCTCCCGCTCCTGATCGCCGGCGCCGTCCTCAACTGCGTCGGCACCGGCCTGCTGCTGCCCGCGCTGGTCACCAAGGGCATGTCCCTCCTCCAGTACGAGGACCGGGGCCGCGGCATGGGCTTGTGGACCGCGGCCTTCTTCCTCGGCGAGTTCCTCTGCCCGCTCGTCCTCCTGGCCGCCAAGCGGCCCGCGGGCAGCCTCGCCACCGCCGTCGCCCTCCTCGGCGCGGCCACGGCCCTCATGGCCGTCGCCCTCTTCACCGCGTCCCGCACCCGCGCCGCCGGGAGCGCCCGGGGATGACCCGAACGCGGCGGGGTCAGAACACCGACAGCCCCGTGAGGGTGGTGAAGAGGTCCAGCGCCGCCACTCCCGCCACCGAGTTGCCCCGCTCGTCCAGGCCGGGGCTCCACACGCACAGGGCGCAGCGGCCGGGGACGACGGCGATGATGCCGCCGCCCACGCCGCTCTTGCCGGGCAGGCCGACGCGGTAGGCGAAGTCGCCGGCGGCGTCGTAGGTGCCGCAGGTCAGCATCACGGCGTTGACCTGCTTGGCCTGGCTGCGGGTCAGCAGCCGGGTGCCGTCGGCGCGCGTGCCGTGCCGGGCCAGCAGGGTCGCCGCCAGCGCGAGGTCGGCGCAGGAGGCCGTCACCGAGCACTGGCGGAAGTACTGGTCGAGCAGGAGCGGTACGGGGTTGTCGATGTTGCCGTAGGAGGCCATGAAGTGGCCGAGGGCGGCGTTGCGGTCGCCGTACGCGGCCTCCGAGGCGGCGACCTCGGGGTCGAAGTCGAGATCCTGGTTGCCGCTCTCGGCACGCAGCAGCCGCAGCAGCTCGCCCGCCGCGTCACCGGTACGGGTGTGGAGGCGGTCGGTGACGACCAGGGCGCCCGCGTTGATGAACGGGTTGCGCGGAATGCCGCTCTCGTACTCCAGCTGTATCAGGGAGTTGAACGGGTTGCCGGAGGGTTCGCGGCCCACGTGCTCCCACAGCGCGTCGCCCTCGTGGGCGAGGTCCAGGGCCAGGGTGAAGACCTTGGTGATGGACTGCGCGGAGAACGGCTCGCGCCACTCGCCCACCCCGTGCACGGTGCCGTCCAGCTCGGCGACCGCCATGCCGAAGGCGCGCGGGTCGCGGGCGGCGAGCGCCGGTATGTAGTCGGCCGACCGCCCCCGGCCGGGGGTCCGCGCGATCTCCTCGGCAATCCGTTCCAGAACCTGCTGGTAGTCCGTCGTCGATGTCACGGCGCCCATTGTGCTCACCGGCGCCCCCGGGGCCGCGACGAGGTCCGGGGCGCCGCTCAGTCCGTCACCGGTACGCACTCCGCGAGCAGGTCGAGGACGTCCCGCCAGGCCCGCCGCGCGTGCAGGGGGTGGTGGCCGACGCCGGGGAGCACGGTGTGCTCGACGGGCGGATGGTGGAACGCGTGCAGGGCGCCGCCGTAGACGGTGAAGCGCCAGTCGACGCCGCCCTCCCGCATCTCCGCGGCGAACGCCTCCCGCAGCGCGGGCGGCATGATCGGGTCCTCCGACCCGACCCCGGCCCAGACGGGACAGCGGATGCGTGCCGCCTCGCCGGGCCGGCCGGTGGTCAGTCCGTTGACGGTCGCGATCGCGCGCAGACCGGCACCGTCGCGCCCGAGTTCGACCGCGATCGCGCCGCCGGTGCCGTAGCCGATGGCGGCGATCCGGCCGGGATCGGTGCGCGGTTCGGCCCGCAGCACGTCGAGCGCCGCGCGGCCGATGCCCCGCATCCGGCCGGGATCGTCCAGCAGTGGCAGACAGCGGGCCAGCATCTCGTCCGGGTCGTCCAGGTAGGGCCCGCCGTGGAGGTCGAAGGCCAGCGCCACGTACCCCAGCTCGGCCAGCGCCTCGGCGCGGCGCCGCTCGACGTCGCCGAGCCCCATCCCCTCGGGCCCGATCAGGACCGCCGGCCGCCGCCCGGTTCCGGCCGGGAGCGCGAGGTGGCCGCGCATCGTCAGATCGTCGGCCGGGTACGCGACCGTACGGGTGGTGACCGTTGTCATACGGCCCGACGTTAACGAACGCCACGCCCGTCCGGGCCGGCGTTCACCGACGGCAGACAGCCCCGCCCCGGCGACCCGGAAGACGGCCGCCCCCCGCCCCGCAGATCCGCCCCGCTCAGCCGAGGGGCGGATGCAGCTCGGGGCGGGCCTCCCACCAGTCCTGGAAGAACGCGTTGGCCGGAACGTCGTCGAGGTAGGCACGGGCCGCCGCCCGGAACAGCAGGCCGGCGCGCTCCTCGGAGACCGCGGCCCGGTTCCAGGCGATCCGGATGCGGCCGATGACCGGGTCGCCGGCCAGCGGGCGCAGCACCGTGCCCTCGACGTACCGCGAGGTCGGCTGGCACAGCGAGACGGCCCGTCCGGCGGCGAGCAGTTCCCAGCGCATCCTGCGGTCGGCGATCCGGTAGCGCAGCTTCGGAGTGAACCCGGCCCGGCGGCAGGCGTCGATCATGGCCTCGGGCCCGCCGTCGCCGTCGTCGGTCAGCGCCGTCCACGTCTCGTCCGCCAGATCGGCGAGTTCGATCCGCTCCTGCCCGGCCAGCGGATGGGAGGCCGACAGGCGTACGCACGCCGGTTCCTTCGGCACGAGGGTGCGGGCCGACACCCCGTCGGGGAGCTGCACCTCGTGGTCGGCGACCTCCCCGTACAGGATCGCGTCGTACTGTCCCGCACCGAGCATGCGGCTGAGCGCGGTCGCCGAGTGTTCGATGGTGATGTCGGCCTCCTGGCCGGGCAGTTCCCGCTCCAGGTGTGCGAACAGCCGGTCCACCAGGACGAGCAGGATGCAGCCGAGCCGCAGCACCGGATGGGGGGCGGTGGCGCGCGTGCCGGCGGTCAGCACATCCATCTCGCCGAGTACCCGGCGGGCCGCCGACAGTACGAAGTCGCCCAGCGGCGTCGGTTCGACCCCGTGCCTGCTGCGGACGAACAGTTCCCCGCCCGCGACCCGTTCGACCCGGCGCAGCTGTGCCGAGAGAGCCGGCTGGGACACTCCGAGCCGGGCCGCCGCCCGCCCCAGACTTCCCGCCTCCGATATCTGGAGGACGGCTTCCAGATGCCTCAGCTCAAGCTGCATTTTCCCAGCATATGCGCGTAGGGCAGGCGACTTGAAGGGTTCCGGTGGGGCGATCCATAACACCGGTCTTATGGGCGGTGGGATGACCCGTCATGGCATGTGCACATCCATACTCGGCGCATCCCCAACCCCCCTGAGCAACCGGAGCAGAAGTGCGACCCACCAGACTCACGGCGGCCCTGGCCGCCCTCGCCCTGACGGCGGGCCTCGCCGGCACTCTCGCGTCCACCACCACCGCCGCCGCGGCCGACCGGGGCACCGGCGCCCGCGGCCAGCTGCGCCACGGCGCCCTGGAAGCCGCGCTCACCCCGGCCCAGAGCAAGGCGCTCCTCCGGGGCGCCGAGGACAGGACGGCCGACACCGCCCGCACCCTCGGCCTCGGCCCCGAGGAGAAACTGGTCGTCCAGGACGTCGTCAAGGACAACGACGGCACCCTGCACACGCGCTACGAGCGCACCTACGCCGGCCTGCCCGTCCTCGGCGGCGACCTGGTCGTGCACACCCCGCCCGCCGCCGACGCGTCCGGCACGGTCGGCACCACCTTCAACACCGGGCACAGGATTCGCGTCCCCTCCACCACGGCCACCCTGACCAAGGCGGAGGCCGAGACCAAGGCGCTCGGGACGGCCCGCACGCTGGACGCCCGGCAGCCCGCCGCCGAAAGCGCCCGCAAGGTCGTCTGGGCCGGCTCCGGCACCCCGAAACTGGCCTGGGAGACCGTGATCGGCGGCTTCCAGGACGACGGCACCCCGAGCCGCCTCCACGTCGTCACCGACGCGGACACCGGCAAGGAGATCACCCGCTACCAGGACATCAAGACCGGCACCGGCAACACCCAGTACAGCGGCACCGTCGGCCTGGACACCACCCGTTCCGGCTCGACGTACCAGCTCCACGACACCACGCGCGGCGGCCACAAGACCTACAGCCTCAACAACGCCACCTCCGGCTCCGGCACCCTGATGACCGACGCCGACGACGTCTGGGGCACCGGCTCGGGCTCCGGCACCCAGACCGCGGGCGCGGACGCCGCCTACGGCGCCCAGGAGACCTGGGACTTCTACAAGGACACGTTCGGCCGCAGCGGCATCCGCAATGACGGCGTCGCCGCCCCCTCGCGCGTCCACTACGGCAACGCGTACGTGAACGCGTACTGGGACGACAGCTGCTTCTGCATGACCTACGGGGACGGCTCCGGCAACACCCACGCGCTGACCTCGCTGGACATAGCCGGCCACGAGATGAGCCACGGCGTCACCTCCAACACCGCCGGACTCACCTACAGCGGGGAGTCCGGCGGCCTCAACGAGGCCACCTCGGACATCTTCGGCACGGGCGTGGAGTTCTACGCCGACAACAGCACGGACGCCGGCGACTACCTCGTGGGCGAGAAGGTCGACATCAACGGCAACGGTTCGCCGCTCCGCTACATGGACAAGCCCAGCAAGGACGGCAACTCCAAGGACAGCTGGTACTCCGGCCTCGGCAACCTCGACGTGCACTACTCCTCGGGCCCCGCGAACCACATGTTCTACCTGCTCGCCGAGGGCAGCGGCACCAAGACCATCAACGGCGTGACCTACAACAGCCCGACCGCCGACGGCGTCGCCGTCACCGGCATCGGCCGCGACGCCGCCCTCAAGATCTGGTACAAGGCGCTGACGACGTACATGACGTCCGGCACCGACTACGCCGGCGCCCGCACCGCCGCCCTCAACGCCGCCACCGCGCTCTACGGCGCCGACTCCGCCCAGTACGCGGCCGTCGGCAACGCCTTCGCCGCCATCAACGTCGGCGGCCACATCACCCCGCCGAGCAGCGGCGTGACCGTCACCGACCCCGGCAGCCAGTCCTCCGCCGTCGACGCCCCCGTCAGCCTCCAGGTCCGGGCGACCAGCACCAGCGGCGGCTCCCTGGACTACCGCGCCTCCGGCCTGCCCACCGGCCTGACGATCAACGCCTCCACCGGCGTGATCTCCG
This sequence comes from Streptomyces sp. OfavH-34-F, assembly GCF_022347745.1. Lineage (GTDB taxonomy): Bacteria > Actinomycetota > Actinomycetes > Streptomycetales > Streptomycetaceae > Streptomyces. The sequence goes on along the minus strand of NZ_JAKRGC010000116.1, from coordinate 4,912 downwards.
GTACGCCCACCAAGGCCGGCACCTACTCCACCACCGTCACGGTGACCGACTCCACCGGCGCCACCGGCACCGTGACCTTCACCTGGACGATCGGCACCGGCGGCGGGGGCGGTGCCTGCACCCCGGCCCAGCTGCTCACCAACCCGGGCTTCGAGTCGGGCGACACCGGCTGGACCAACAGCGGCGTCATCACCAACGACTTCCGCCAGGCGGCCCGCAGCGGCTCCTACACGGCCTGGCTCAACGGCTGGGGCTCCGCGCACACCGACACCCTGTCCCAGACGGTGACGATCCCCGTGGGCTGCAAGGCGACCCTGAGCTTCTACCTGCACATCGACACCGCCGAGTTCTACGCCGGCGTGTACGACAAGCTGACGGTCACCGCGGGGTCGAAGACCCTCGCGACGTACTCCAACGCCGACGCGGCCTACGGCTACGCCAAGAAGACCCTCGACCTGTCCGCGCTTGCCGGCCAGACCGTGACGCTCAAGTTCACCGGCATCGAGGACGCCTACCTCGCGACGAACTTCGTCGTGGACGACACCTCCCTGACGACCGGCTGAACCACCCGCACACCGAGCCGGGCAGGCCCCCTCGCCCAGGAGGGGGCCTGCCCGGTGGCGCCCGGTGTGGGACGCGAGATGTGTCAGGCGTCGCGGTGGTGACCGGGCTTGCGGCAGCCGCCCTTGTCACCCTTGTCGCCCTTGCCGCCCTGCTTGTCGCAGTCCGGCTTCGGCTTGGGCTTCGGCTTGCCGTCGGACTTGACCTTGACCTTGATGGTGGCCGTGGCCCGGTCACTGGCGATCTCGTTGCCCTGCGGGTCGGTCGCGCCGGCGCGTGCCACGTTGGTGATCCGGCACGTGACCGTGCCGTCGCCGCCCCCGCCACGGGGGCCGGTGTCCCGGCAGACGGAGACGTCGGCCCGGGTGATCCGGTAGGTGCCGGTGCACGTGGTGCTCGCGCCGGGCGCCAGCGTGGTCGCCTCGCAGGTCACCGTGGCGACCCGGTTGTCCGCGACGTGCACGTCGTGCAGTTCGGTGCTGCCGGTGTTGGTGACCGTGTACGCGTACCGGACCTCGGAGCCCACCGTGAACGGGCCGCTGGAGACGACCTTCTTGCGCAGCGTCAGATGGGGCTGCCCGACCTGGATGGTCTGGTACGTCTCCGGCGAGGTGACCGTCCCCCCGTTCGAGGTGCCGGTCGCCGTGGCGGTGTTGGTCACGGAGCCGGCCGTGCCGTCGGCCTCGGTGAGGGTGTAGGTGCCGGTGCACGTGGTGCTGTCACCGGGGCTGCCGGCCGGGGCGAGCGTGGTCGCCTCGCAGGTGATGCCCGTGACGCGGTCGTCCCGCACCGCGATGTCCGTCAGCTCCGTACCGCCGGTGTTGCGGACGGTGTACCGGTAGGTCACCGTCTGCCCGACCGCGTACGGGCCCGGGGTCTCCACGTGCTTCTCGACCTCGATGCCCGGCGTCCGCTGGATCGGCACGCTCTCCGACGAGGGCGGTGAGGCGACCGGGTTGCCGTTCGACGTGCCGTTGGCCGTCGCGGTGTTGTCGATCGTCCCGGCGGCGACGTCGGCGGGCGTCACGGTGTACGTGGCCGTGCAGGTGACGGTCTCACCGGGGGCGAGGCTGCTCACGGGGCAGGAGACCGGGCCGACCTTCGGGTCGTCGACGGTGAGATCGTCGATGGTCGTGCCGCCCGCGTTGGTGACCACGAAGTCGTACGGCACCTGCGTGCCGGCCGCGATGTCACCGGGCAGCGGCTCCCTGGCCTGCTTCACGAGGTTCAGCCGGGGCAGCGGCCGCTCGGTGCGGACCGCCACGTTGCGGATGAGGTGGGTGTCCGTGAACAGGCCGGTGGAGCCCGCGAACCCGAACTTGTACGTCGAGGGCACCGGGGTCGGCGCGGCGGTCTGGAGCACCTGCTGGGAGCCGTTGCCGTCGTTGAAGTCGATGGACACGGTGACCTGCGGGTCGGGGGCCGGGGTGATCACCACGTGCACCCGGCGGCGCGAGGGCTCCAGGTCCTGCTCGGCCTGGACGGGGTCGTCCGACACCTCGGTGGTCGGCCCCTGGAGCTGGCCGGGCAGGGTCGAGGGCCAGGGCCCGTTGGGCGAGAAGTTGCTCGTGGTGGCGGTGAGGAAGCAGTAGCCCTCGATGCCGTTGCCGGGACCGCGCAGGGTGACCATGTTGGGCCCGGGCGCGGGCACGTGGAACGTCGTTCCCGCGGGCGAGCGCTGGTCGGGCGGGCAGCCGTTGCCTCGGTGCTCCCAGTCGCCGAAGTAGTTCCCGAGGACGTCGAGTCCGACGCCCAGGTAGCCGTTGTCCACGCCGGGGATGAACTCGGCGGTCGGGTCGTCGTCGGGCAGCTTCTGCGCGTAGCCGAGGCTGCCGCCGAAGGCGCCCGGACGGGTCAGCTGGGTGTCGCCGTCGACCAGGAAGAACGAGATGCCGTCGGCGGGGGCGACGTTGCCGGTGGTGGTGCCGTACTGCCACTGGTCGAAGGTGACGTCGAGCCCTTCGGTGGCGGGCAGGGCGTGGTTGTAGAGGACGGCGCCCGACTGGTCGGGCGAGGAGTCCGTCAGCCGCAGATAGCCGTGCGGGGCGGCGTCGTTGGGCGGCTCGGGCCCGATGCCCTCCGTGCAGCCGCCGAGCGGATGGTCGCCGGGCCCCGGCAGGGCGTCCACCTCGGGGGCACCGGTCAGGCAGGCCGAACCGACCCCGGTGAAGTCCGGGGCCGTCGCCTGGGTGAACGTCTCCTCCAGGAGGAGGGTGCCGCCTTGGCGCGGCTGGGCCCGGGCGACGTCGCCCGCGCCCGGAGCCAGCAGAGGGGCGCCCACCCCGAAGGCGAGGGCGAGCGCCGCCACGGCGAACCGGGGAGGCCGTACGGGTCCGCCGAGCGGCGATGAACGTGTTCTTCGTTTCATGCGCGACATAGGTAGCAGTCACGGTGTGTGATCATCCGCTGATGGAACACGTGTCCGTGTGAAGCACCCCCCCAGCCGCATCCTGCTCCGCCGGGCGACCGTCCGGGACGGCAGGGACCGGCCGCACCCTCACCGGACCGGCTCCTGGCAGTGCCTCGCCCGGACGGGTTCACGCCCGGCGCGTTCCCCGGGGGCCGCCGCGGGAGCGGGCTAGGGTCGACGGGCACGCCGGAGACGGCGCACCGTTCCGTACCGCCCGCCGCCGTCCGTAGGGAGCGTGTCCGGCTTGGCCCGCAACCGTCGTCTGATCCTGAGCACCCCCGCCGAGGTCTGGAGCCTGCTGGCCGACGGACACCGCTACGGCGAGTGGGTGACCGGCACCCAGCGGATTCTCGCGGCGGACCCGCACTGGCCCCAGGTGGGCGCCCGGCTGCGCGTCCGCGTCGGGGCCGGCCGGCTCGTCGTGGACGACACCTGCGTCGTCCGCATCTGCGAGCCCGAGCGCCGCCTGGAACTGGAGGCGAGGGCGGAGCCGTTCGGCGCGGCCCGCATCGCGATGAGGCTGGTGCCCTGGGGCGAGGCCACCCTCTTCGTCCTCGACTGGCACGCGCTGCGAGGACCCGGCATCCGGATGCACGGCCTGCCCGTCGACTACCTCGTCGAGATCCGCAACGGCATGATGCTGACCAAGCTGGCCCGGATCGCGGTCCGGGAGCACAACCGCGCGCTCGAAGGTGCCCAGGGGTGACGCGCCCGTCCGACGACACCGCAGACCGCACGCGCGGCGAACAGCGAGGAGAGACCGTGCACCATCCCGTCATCGCCGGAATCGACGGCACGCCGGACAGCCTGCTCGCGGCCGGCTGGGCGGCCGACGAGGCCCGCCGCCGGGGCGCGCCGCTCCTGCTGCTGCACGGACACGATCCGTCCTTCCTCACCGACGCCGACACCGAACGCCGGGCCGGCGAGGAGGCCCTGGCGGGCGCCCTGGCCTGGGTGCGCGAGCACTACGAGGACGTCGAGGTCCGCGCCGAGCTGGCCGACCGGCCCGAGGCCGAACTGCTGGCGGAGCGCGGCCGGGACGCCCTGATGATCGTTGTCGGCTCCCGCCGGCCGGGGCCGGTGACCGGATTCCTCCTCGGCTCGGTCGGCCTGCGCGTGCTGAGCCGGGCCACCTGCCCCGTGGTCCTGATCCGCGGCGGCGACGTCAGCGGCCGCCCGCGCAAGGGCGAGGTCGTGGCCGGCGTCCCCGAGGAGGACCACGAGGCGGAGCCGGTCCTGGACTTCGCGTTCCGGGCGGCGGCCGCGCACGGCGTACCCCTGCGGGCGGCGCGGGCGTGGGACCTGCCCGCCATGTTCACCAACCGGTCCGGCGTCCTGGGGCTCTCCGACCGACCCGCCGAACTGGCGGAGCAGCACCGCCGGGCCCTGGTCACCCTCCTGAAACCGTGGCGCCGGCGCTACCCCGACATCTCCGTGACCGAACACGTGGAGGTGGGGTTCGCCGCCGAGATGCTGGTCTCGCTGGCGGCCGGCGCCCAGCTCCTGGTGGTCGGCCGCAGCAGGGCGGGCAGCCGGTACGTGGGCCACGTCGTCCACTCGACGCTCCACTTCGCCAACGCCCCCGTCGCCGTCGTCCCCACGAAGGAGACGCCGGCCGGCTGAGGCCGGGCCCGGCGGACGGGCGGCTCACGGGGGAGTCAGGTTGTCGGCCTGGGCGGCAAGATCGGGGTGCGTCCCGGCCAGATGGCGCCGGGTGGCGGCCAGGGGGCCGATGAGCTCGCTCGGATCGTCGTGCGCGAGGGCCGTGTGCAGCTCACCCACGGGACGGCGGGCCGCGGCCGGAAGGTCGGTGAGCGCGACGATCTGGCCGGCGAGGCGGCGCAGGTCGGCGGCGTTGTGCCGGGCCCAGCTCGCCGTGTTCCGGTCGGCGGCCCGCGCCTCGCGGGTGGCCCGCACCCGCTGCTCCCCGGTCGTGCCCGC
>NZ_JAKRGC010000115.1 GCF_022347745.1 Streptomyces sp. OfavH-34-F | reverse complement strand
CTCCCCGCCGCCGGCCGCGAGGCCCGCGAGACGGCCGCCCGGCGCGGCACGGAACCCTGGTACGCGGACGCGCTCGCCGCCCTGGAGGACATCTGGGCCGGCCGCACCAGCGACGAACTGCGCGTCAGGACGCGGCCGTTCCTGTACGCCCGCTGGGACGCCGCCGCCCGCGCGCTCGCCGCCCTCTTCCCGCACGCCGAGTTCGCCGTGCAGCGCGGCGCCGCCCACTTCCCCTGGATCGACGACCCCGGGGCCTTCGCCCGGACCGTCGAGGCGTTCCTGGACCCCGAGGTGCACAGCGTCCTGGCCGGCGGCACCCGGCTCGCCCACCGCGTCTGGGGCGACCCCGCCGCCCCGCCCGTCGTCCTCGCCCACGGCCGCTGCGGCGACAGCCGCGACTGGTCCGCCGTCGCCGAGCGGCTCGCCGCCACCCACCGCGTGTACGCCTTCGACTTCCGCGGCCACGGCCTCAGCGACTGGCCCGGCCGCTACAGCCTCGAACTCTTCCGCGACGACCTGCACGGCTTCCTGGAGGCACGCAACCTCGCCGGCGCCACCGTCGTCGGACACTCCATGGGCGCGGCGGCCGCCTATCTGCTCGCCGGCCGCCACCCCGGCCTCATCGGCCGCCTCGTCCTGGAGGAGGCGCCGCCGCCCGTCCCGCTCGACCCGCCCCGCCCCGTGCCCACGCACCCCGGCGGCGAGACGGACTTCGACTGGCCCCTCGTACCGGCCCTCGACGCCCAGCTCAACGCCCCCGACCCGGGCTTCCCGGAACTCCTCGGCGCCATCACCGCCCCGACCCTCGTCATCGGCGGCGGCCCCCGCAGCCCGATCGCGCAGCGGGACACCGCCGCGCTCGCCCGCAGCATCCCCGGCGCCGCGCTCGTCACCCTCGACGCCGGCCACCTCGTCCACGCCGAACGACCGGAGGAATTCCACGCGGCCCTCCGGTCGTTCGGCATCGGCTGACGGGCCGGACCGCCCTCAGTCCCGGCGCAGCAGCGTCACCAGGACGTCGTGCAGCGTCGCGGCGGCGTCCCCGGCGGCCGACTCCGCGCGCCAGGCGACGAACCCGTCGGGGCGCACCAGCACCGCGCCGTCCGGGCCGGTCCCGTGCGCCCCGGACCAGTCCGCCCCGTCCTCCGGCTCCAGCTCGGCGCCCGCACCGATGCCGTACGCGTCCAGCCGCACCCCCAGCCGGCCGGCGACCTCAGCCGCCGCCGGCCGCCACACCGTGTCGGCGCCGTCCGCCAGGAGCACGAACGAGCGCTCGTACAGGTCCAGCGTGGAGATCCGCTCCCCGCCCCGGCGCACCCACAGATGCGGCGCCCGGGTGCCGGGTTCGCCCGTCAGCCGCATCCCGTCCGGCACCACCGGCTCGTCCGCCGGCACCCCCAGGACCGCGCCCGCCACATAGCGGTAGCCCAGCGCCACGTTCAGCATCCCGCCCCGCTTGCCCACGCCCACCGAAGGCGGCGGCGCGTACCCGGGGTGGCTGTGCTCCCCGGACCGCGCCGACGCGCGCTCACCGGTCGCCCGGGCCACCGGCAGCCGTTCCTGCCCGTACGTCTCCAGCAGCCCCCGGCCCGCCTCGCCCCGCAGCACCGCGGCCAGCTTCCACGCCAGGTTGTGCGCGTCCTGGATGCCGGTGTTCGAGCCGAACGCCCCGGTCGGCGACATCTCGTGCGCCGAGTCGCCGGCCAGGAACACCCGCCCCCGCCCGTACCGCTCCGCCACCCGCTCGGCCGCGTGCCACGGCGCCTTCCCGGTGATCTCCACATCGATGTCCGGCGCGCCCACGGCGGTCCGGATGTGGCGTACGCACCGCTCGTCCGTGAAGTCCTCCAGCGTCTCGCCCCGGTCCGGCCGCCACGGCGCGTGGAACACCCACTCGCGCCGGTTGTCCACCGGCAGCAGCGCGCCCTCCGCCTCCGGGTTCGTCAGATAGCACACGATGAAGCGCCGTTCGCCCAGCACCTCGGCCAGCCCGTGCGACCGGAAGGTGATGCTCACGTTGTGGAACAGGTCGCCCGCCCCCGAACGGCCGATGCCCAGCTGCTCGCGGACCGGGCTGCGCGGCCCGTCCGCCGCGATCAGGTAGTCCGCCCGCACGGTCGTGTGCTCACCGGTCTCCCGGTTCTTCAGGACCGCCGAGACACCCGAGGGGTCCGGGTCGAAGGACAGCAGCTCCGTGGAGAACCGCAGATCACCGCCCTGCTCCCGGGCCCGCTCCAGCAGCACCGGTTCGAGGTCGTTCTGGCTGCACAGGCACCAGCCCGTCGGACTGAACCGGGCGAGCGCCCCGCCCGGATCGATCTCCCGCAGCAGCCACTCCTGGTCGTCCCCGGTCAGCGAACCCGCTTGCAGGATGCCGTGGTTGTCCGCCAGCACCGAGGCCGCCTCCCGGATGCCCCGCTCCACCCCCGCCCGGCGGAACAACTCCATCGTCCGCACGTTGTTTCCCCGGCCGCGCGGATGCGTGGAGGTGGCCGCGTGCTTCTCGACGAGCAGGTGCTCGACGCCGAGCCGGCCGAGGAAGAGGGACGCGGACAGGCCCACCAGCGAGCCGCCCACGATGAGGACCGGTACATGGAGATCGACGTTCTCGTTCATCAGTTGCTCCAGCTCCGACGCCGTTCAGATGCACTGTCCATGCCCGGCCCGCGGCCCGCCCGGAGCCCTTGGGCCGCCTGCTCACCTGAACGGTTCATAAATCTCGCGTCGGGCGGACCAGCGTTTCACGATCGGTCACGGAGACGACCCAGCGAGCGTCCCCGTCCCCGCGTCCAAGGAGTCCCCGGATGACCACCACCCTCTCGGAACGGATCTCACAATCCGCCTTCGACGGATCGAGGCTGCGCGTCGTGCTGCTGCTCGACCTGCACGACGGCGCCCAGAAGCAGTTCCTGGAGGCGTACGAGCACATGCGCAACCAGGTCGCCTCCATCCCCGGCCACATCAGCGACCAGCTGTGCCAGTCCATCGAGAACCCCTCGCAGTGGCTGATCACCAGCGAATGGGAGAGCGCCCCGCCCTTCCTCGCCTGGGTCAACAGCGAGGAGCACGTCGCGACCGTGCAGCCCCTGCACAGCTGCGTACGCGACACCCGCTCGCTGCGCTTCAGCGTCCTGCGCGAGACCGGCAAGGGCTTCGAGGCCGTCCCCGACCCGGTCAGGGGCGGCCTCCAGACCTCCCCGCGCCTCGGTGACGGCGTCGTGCGCCACGCGCTCACCTTCACCGTGAAGCCGGGCACCGAGGACATCGTCGCCCAGCACCTCGCCGCCTACGAGTCGCCCCGCTCCCGCGTCGACGACCACACCCGGCTGCGCCGCACCTCGCTGTTCATGCACGGCAACCGCGTCGTGCGCGCCGTCGAGGTCGAGGGCGACCTCATGGCCGCGCTGCGCCACGTCGCCCGCCAGCCCGAGATCCGCGCCGTCGAGGAGGCCATCAACCCCTACCTCGAACAGGACCGGGACCTCGCCGACCCCGACTCCGCCCGGATGTTCTTCACCCGCGCGGCCCTGCCCACCGTGCACCACGTCTCGGCCGGCCGGCACGACCCGGCGGACCTGCGCCGCCACGCCGTGTTCTACCAGGCCAAGGAGGGCTGCGGCATGGCCCTGGCCCGGTTGCTGGCCGGCAACGACGAGGAGGCCGCCGACGACAGCGGCAGCGCCATCGACAGCAGCACCATCTTCCAGCGCGACGACGTCGTCGTCCGCCTCCTGGAGGTGAGCGGCCCGCTCGACGCGCAGCCCGCCCAGGCCCTCGGCATCCACGGCCCCGGCAAGGCGGCCCGGCTGGCCCGCCTCCTGGACGGCGCGGCGGGCACCGCCCCGGTCACCGACCAGGACGCCGCCCGCCTCCTCGCCCGCTCCGAGATGCGGCTGATCACCGACCGGAGGGCCGCGGATTCCTGAACCGCGCTCCGGCATCCGGGGGGTTCTCGCCCGACCCGTCACACAACGCGCCCTGCGCCCAGGAGGAGAAGCAGACATGACCACCCACCGGCCACGCATCGTGGACCTCAGTGAGACCCAGCCCAACCGCAGGCGCGGAGGGGATCTGCGCGCCCTGCTCACCCCGACCGCGGTGGGCGCCACCAGCGGCTTCATGGGGCTGGCCATCGTCGAGCCCGGCGACCGCATCGGCGAGCACTACCACCCGTACTCGGAGGAGTTCGTGTACGTCGTGCAAGGGCTCCTGGAGGTCGACCTGGACGGGGAGACGCACGCCATGCGCCCCGACCAGGGCCTGCTCATCCCCCCGCACGTACGCCACCGCTTCCGCAACGTCGGCGACACCGAGGCCCGCATGGTCTTCCACCTCGGCCCCCTCGCCCCCCGACCCGAACTCGGCCACGTCGACACCGAGGTGACCGAGACCGCCGAGCGGGGCGCCCCGCCAGAACGAACCGAGGCCGCCTCATGACCCGGCGCGTGGCGGTCACCGGGGTCGGCGTCGTCGCCCCGGGCGGCATCGGCGCACCGGCCTTCTGGGACCTGCTCTCCAACGGCCGCACCGCGACCCGCGGCATCACCCTCTTCGACCCGGCGGGCTTCCGCTCCCGGATCGCCGCGGAGTGCGACTTCGACCCGGCGGCCCACGGCCTGGACGACGAGGACACCGCCCGCCAGGACCGCTATGTGCAGTTCGCGCTGGTCGCCGCCCGCGAGGCCCTTGCCGACGCCGGACTGGACCCGGAGCACACCGACCCCTGGCGGATGGGCGTCTCCCTCGGCACCGCCGTCGGCGGCACCACCCGCCTCGAACACGACTACGTCGCCGTCAGCGAGCGCGGGGCCCGCTGGGACGTGGACCACCGCCGGGCCGGCCCCCACCTGGAGCGCGCCTTCTCGCCCAGCACCCTGGCCGCGGCCGTCGCCGAACAGGTCGGCGCGCACGGCCCCGTGCAGACGGTCTCCACCGGCTGCACCTCCGGCCTGGACGCCATCGGCTACGCCTTCCACTCCATCGAGGAGGGGCGCGTCGACGTCTGCGTCGCCGGGGCGTCGGACTCGCCGATCACCCCGATCACCGTGGCCTGCTTCGACGCCATCAAGGCGACCTCCCCCAACAACGACGACCCGGAGCACGCCTCCCGGCCCTTCGACGCCCGCCGCGACGGCTTCGTCATGGGCGAGGGCGGCGCCGTGCTCGTCCTGGAGGAGCTGGAGCACGCCAGGGCCCGCGGCGCGACCGTGTACTGCGAGATATCCGGCTACGCCACCTTCGGCAACGCCTACCACATGACCGGGCTGACCCCCGAGGGCCTGGAGATGGCCGAGGCCATCGAACGGGCGCTGGGCCACGCCCGGATCTCCCCGCAGGACGTCGACTACGTCAACGCCCACGGCTCGGGCACCAAGCAGAACGACCGGCACGAGACCGCCGCCGTCAAGCGGGCCCTCGGCGCCCACGCCCGCAAGGTGCCGATGAGCTCCATCAAGTCGATGGTGGGCCACTCCCTCGGCGCGATCGGCGCCATAGAAGTCGCCGCCTGCGTCCTGGCCCTGGTCAACCAGACGGTCCCGCCGACGGCGAACTACGAGTCCCCGGACCCCGAGTGCGACCTCGACTACGTGCCGCGCACCGCCCGCCCCCTGAAGCTGCGCAGCGTCCTGTCGGTCGGCAGCGGCTTCGGCGGCTTCCAGTCCGCGGTGGCCCTGACCCGAGGGAGGACATGATGAGCACGCCCAAGGCCCGGCGCACCGTCGTCACCGGCATCGGCGTCGTCGCCCCGAACGGCACGAGCACCGAAGCCTTCTGGAAGCGCACCCAGGAGGGCATGAGCGTCCTGGACCGGGTCACCCGCGAAGGGTGCGAGGACCTGCCGCTGCGCGTCGCCGGCGAGGTCCGCGGCTTCGACCCGGTCGCGCTCGTCGAGGAGCGCTACCTCGTCCAGACCGACCGGTTCACGCACTTCGCCATGGCCGCCGCCGACATGGCCCTGGACGACGCCCGGCTCGGCCGCGCCGACTACGCGGACCGGCCGTTCGGCGTGGGCGTGGTCACCGCGGCCGGCTCCGGCGGCGGCGAGTTCGGCCAGCGCGAGCTCCAGCGGCTCTGGGGCCAGGGCTCCAGCTACGTCGGCCCCTACCAGTCGATCGCCTGGTTCTACGCGGCGAGCACCGGCCAGATCTCCATCCGGGGCGGCTTCAAGGGGCCGTGCGCGGTGGTGGCCGCCGACGAGGCGGGCGGGCTCGACGCGCTGGCGCACGCCGACCGCTCGGTGCGGCGCGGCACCGACGCGATCGTGGTGGGCGCGGCGGAGGCCCCGCTCGCCCCCTACTCCGTCGTCTGCCAGCTCGGCTACCGCGACCTGAGCGCGGCCGAGGACCCGACGCGGGCCTACCGCCCGTTCACCTCGGACGCCTGCGGGTTCGTGCCCGCCGAGGGCGGCGCGATGTTCGTGGTCGAGGAGGAGGCGACGGCCCGCGAACGCGGCGCCCGGGTCCGGGCCGAGATCGCCGGCCACGCCGCGACCTTCACCACCGCCGCGCGCTGGGAGGAGTCCCGCGAGGGCCTCGCCCACGCCATCGAGGGCGCGCTGCGGGAGGCCGGCTGCGCGCCCGACGAGGTGGACGTCGTGTTCGCCGACGCGCTGGGCTCACCGGCCGCCGACCGGGCCGAGGCGCTGGCGCTGGCCGACGCGCTGGGCTCGCACAGCCGGCGCGTCCCGGTGACCGCCCCCAAGACGGGGATCGGCCGCGCCTACTGCGGGGGGCCCGTCCTGGACGCGGCCGCCGCCGTACTGGCCATGGAGGACGGCCTCGTGCCGCCCACGCCCAACGTCTTCGAGGTCTGCCACGACCTCGACGTCGTCACTGGCCGGGCCCGCCCCGCCGAGCTGCGCACCGCGCTGGTGCTCAGCCGCGGCCTCATGGGCTCCAACGCGGCCCTGGTGCTGCGGCGCCCCGCGTGAACCCCGCCCACCGTCCGTGAACCCGTTCACCCCGCGTGACAAGGAGAACTCCCTCATGACCGACCGCCTGACCTACGAAGAGCTCGCCACCCTGATGAAGAAGGGGGCCGGACTCTCCGTCGACCCCCGCGAGATGGAGAACCGCTCCGACACCGCCTTCGACGAGTTCGGCCTGGACTCCCTCGGCCTCCTCGGCATCGTCGGCGTACTGGAGAACCGGCACGGCCGGCCGCTGCCCGCCGACGCGGACCGGTGCAGGACGCCCCGTGAGTTCCTCGACCTCGTCAACAACAGCCTCATGACAGGAGCCTGACGTGTCCGGACACACCGAGAACGAGATCGTCATCGCCGCCCCCCTGGACCTCGTCTGGGAGATGACGAACGACCTGGAGAACTGGCCGCAGCTGTTCAGCGAGTACGCGGCCGTGGAGGTCCTGGAACGGGAGGGCGAGCGCACCACCTTCCGCCTGACCATGCACCCCGACGACAACGGCAAGGTGTGGAGCTGGGTCTCCGAGCGCACCACCGACCGTCCGGGCCGCACCGTACGGGCCCGCCGCGTCGAACCCGGACCGTTCCAGCACATGGACATCCGCTGGCAGTACGCCGAGGTGCCCGGCGGCACCCGCATGCACTGGCAGCAGGACTTCGCGATGCGCCCCGACGCACCGGTCGACGACGCCTGGATGACCGACAACATCAACCGGAACTCCAAGGTCCAGATGGAGCTGATCCGGCAGAAGATCGAACAGCGCGACCGCGAACGCCGCTCCGCCGCCGTCCCGGCCAACTGACCCGCCGCCGCGGACCGGGCCACCGGACCGGCCACCCCGGCCGGGTGGCCGGTCCGGGCAGCAGAAAGGCACCCCTCCATGCACCACGCCCTGATCGTCGCCCGGATGGCGCCGGGATCGGCCCCGGACATCGCGGAGCTGTTCGCCGCGTCCGACAACAGCGAACTGCCGCACCTGGTGGGCGTCACCCGCCGCAAGCTGTTCCAGTTCGGCGACGTCTACCTGCACATGATCGAGTCCGAGAAACCGCCGGGCCCGGAGATCGCCAAGGTGACCGAGCACCCGGAGTTCAAGGCCATCAGCGAACGCCTCACCGCCTTCGTCAGCCCCTACGACCCCGAGACCTGGCGCGGGCCCAAGGACGCGATGGCCCGGGAGTTCTACCGCTGGGAGCGCGGCGCCACCGTGTGACCGACGGCCGACCGCCCCGGCCCGGCATCTGCTGCCGGACCGGGGCGGTCGCGCGTGTGCCGGCGGATCAGTCCGGCACCACGCACTCGAAGGCGTGCAGATACGGGTTGACCGGCCGGACCGTGTCGATGCGCAGGCCCGCCTCGGACAGCCGGTCCACCAGGCTCTGCCGGGTGTGCTTGGCCCCGCCCACGTTCAGGAGCAGCAGCAGGTCCATCGCGGAGGTGAACCGCATCGACGGGGTGTCGTCCACCAGGTTCTCGATGACCACGACCCGGGCGCCGGGCCGGGCCGCCCGCACGACCGCCCGCAGCGCCCGCCGGGTGCTGTCGTCGTCCCACTCCAGGATGTTCTTGATGATGTAGAGGTCGGCGGCGACCGGAATGCCCTCACGGCAGTCCCCGGCCACGATCGACGCCCGTCCGGCGAGCGCCCCGCCCTCCCGCAGGCGCGCGTCGGCCCGCGCGATCACGCCCGGCAGGTCCATCAGCGTGCCGCTGAGCGAGGGGTGCTTCTCCAGCAGGCTCGCCAGCACATGGCCCTGGCCGCCGCCGATGTCCGCGACCGCCGAGACCCCGGTGAGGTCGAGCAGGGCGGCCACGTCCAGCGCCGACTGCACGCTGGAGGTGGTCATCGCCGCGTTGAACACCTGCGCCGACTCGTGGGCGTCCTGGTGGAGGTAGTCGAAGAACTCCTTGCCGAAGACGTCCTCGAAGACGCCGGCGCCGGAGCGCACCGCGTCCTCCAGGCGCGGCCACACCTCCCACGTCCACGGCTCGGTGCACCACAGCGTGATCGCCCGCAGGCTGTGCGGGTCGTCCTCGCGCAGCAGCCGGGACATGTCGGTGTGCGCGAAGGTGCCGTCGGGGCGCTCGGTGAAGACGCCGTAGCAGGCCAGCGCCCGCAGCAGCCGCCGCAGCGGGCCGGCTTCGGTGCCCACCGCCTCCGCCAGCCGCTCCGGGGTCTCGGGCGTCTCGCCCAGCGCGTCGGCGACGCCCAGCCGGGCGCAGGCGCGCAGGGCGGCGGAGCGGGCCGCGCCGAACACGATCTCGCGCAGCCGCATCGCCGGCTGCGGGGTGGGAAGGGGCTGGACGGGAGTGGTGCCGGGGGTCGTGCTCACGGTGGTCATGCCGTCTCGCTTCTCCTCGTACGGGGGGTCACCGGTCAGCACATCCCGGCCGGTGCGGAGGTCGTGCAGACATTGCCGGTGAACCGGTTGCCCGTGCCGGTGTCCCGGTCGGCCAGGTCCGCGGGCCGGTTGCCGAGGACCACGTTGCCGCTGACGGTGTTGTCGTTGTTCTTCGCGCCCACGAAGCTCTTGAACAGCACGACGCCGCCCGACATCGGGGTGTCGCCCGCGTTGTCGCGGATCTCGTTGGACCGCACCTCGGTGGCCGCGGCGCCGGTCAGCACGATCCCGGAGCCCTGGATCGCGGGCAGCCGGTCGGTGGCGGCGCAGAACTTGTTGTTGCCGGTGATCCGGTTGGCGCGCACGGACATCTCACCGGCCTGCGGGCTGCCCTCGTCGCCCACGACGAACATGCCGCTGCAGTTCGCGGTGACGGTGTTGTCCCGCACCGACAGGTTGCGCACCCGCCGCGCGGTGAAGCCGATCCGGTTGTCCGTCAGCGTGTTGCCCCGGACCCGGGTGCCGCCGGTGTCGGTGGCGCCGTCCTCCTCGTCGACGCTGTTGGCGACGAAGACACCCGCGTCGCCGTTGGAGCGGGCCGTGCTGTCGCGGATGTCGGAGCGGGTGGACCGCTGCTGCGCGATGCCCCAGACGCCGTTCGCGTCGGCGGTCACCGCCCGTACGGCCAGCCGGTCGGTCCAGGACGCCCAGACGCCGCTGCGGGCGAACCCGGTGACGCGCAGGGACCTGATGGTCACCCCGTCCACTGTGGCGTCCCGCGTCCCCAGGACGCAGATCCCGTTGCCGGCCCCCGCGCAGTCGTCGCCGGACGCGGCCCGGCCGGCGGCGGGCATGATGACGGTGCCGTCGCCGGAGCCGCGCAGGGTGAGCCCCGGCGTGCTGATCCGCACGCTCTCGCGGTAGGTGCCGGGCCGGACCACGACGGTGTCGCCGGGCCGGGCGGCGTCCACCGCCGCCTGGATGGACTGCCCCGGCGACACCACGAGTCCGGCGCCGGCGCCGGCGGCCGGGGCGGACGGCGCCGCGACGGCCAGTCCGGCGGCCGAGGCGGCCGTGATGCTCACGAGGCGGGTGATGTGTCGTTTCCTCATGAGCCGAAGCTATGGGCGATCCCGGCCCCGTGCCACGCACGGTGACCGGTTGGACGCGGGACGTGCCCGAATGGCTCACGCCCGCGTCCGCGCCGCGCCCGGTAGCGTGGCGGTGTGACCCCCGAGAGCGATCTTCGAGTCCTGCTGAGCGAACTGCGCCCCGAACGGCAACCGGGCCGCTACGTGTACGCCACCGTGCCCGACGGGATCCTGCCCGGGGGCGTCCGCCCCGTCGTCACGGTCCGGGAGACCGAGGGGCTCACCCTGGTGCTCCCCGAGGCGGAGGCGGTCGCGGCCGGGCTGGCGTACACCTACACGGCGGGCTGGATCACCCTGCGCGTCCACTCGGCGCTGGAGGCGGTGGGGCTGACCGCGGCGGTGTCCCTCGCCCTCACCGACGCCGGGATCAGCTGCAACGTGGTGGCCGGATACCACCACGACCACCTCTTCGTGCCGTACGAGCGCACCGACGACGCCGTCGCCGTACTGGAACGCCTCGCGGGGGAGTCCCGCGCCCGCTGAGGTGTGCGCGGGCGACGGCGGGTGGTGTGCGCGGGGTGTGCCGCCGGGCCTGGGCATATGCCGGTTCGGGCCCGGCTCGGCGAGGTGGGCCGGGACACGTAACATGTGTGCATGTCCTTCCTCCGCCGCCGTAGCGCCGCCACACCCGCGGGCCCCGACTTCGACGTCCTGGCCATGGACCCCGGTGACTGGCCCGGAAACCTCGGCGCCGGTCTGCTGCCCGCGCCCGACGGCAGCTGCCAGGGTGTGTTCCTGCGGTACGACCTGTTCGGCGGCCGCGGCCCCGCGATGATCATCGGCAACCTCCCGGAGGGCTCGCCCGCGCGCGAGACCGAGGAGGGGCAGGTGCCCTTCGAGGTGGCGCAGCTGCTGCTCGCCCTGGAGAACGACGAGCCGGTCGAGGTCACCGGCACCGAGGACATGCCCGTGATGCAGGGCGACAACCTGCTGATCGTGCGCCGGGTGAAGCTCTCGGAGAGCCGGATCTCCTGTGTGCAGTTCGACCGCAGCGACGGGGTGCTCGTCACCATCGCCAGCTGGGACCGGCCCATCACCGACGACCTCTACACCCTCCTCAAGCCGCTCCCGGCCGAACTCTTCCAGCAGGGCTGAACCCGCCGCCGGCCGGCTTGGGACAGGGCCCGCGGTGCGGAACACGGCGGGCCCCACCCGTACCGCTACACGCCGGCCGCCGTCGGGGTGCCGAACAGCGACGCCACCCGCGCCGCCGAAGTCCCCAGACCCTGCGGGCCGTTCAGATGCCACGGGGCCGCGGTGCCGCGCCGCAGATCCTCCTCGCGGTAGCGCCGGCAACCCCGGTGCCAGATCAGGATGCCCGCGAGCCAGTGCTTCAGCTCCTGCACATAGCCCGCCAGCGTCTCCCGCGCCTCGGCGTCCAGGCCGAAGTCGTCGTACAGCACCGGCAGTTCGTTCTCGGCGACATGGATGAACTGGCGCAGCCGCGACTTCATCAGGTCGTACAGGATCGCCATTCCGGTCGGGTAGTCCACCCCGAAGAAGTTCTGCACCACCAGGACGCCGTTGTGCACCTCGCCCTCGTACTCGATCTCCTTCTGGTACGAGAACAGGTCGTTGAGCAGGGCCGCGTAGTCGGCGGCCGCGTTCTCCAGGGAGCGCAGCGGGCCGCTCTCGTAGATCTCCGGCGGCACCTTCCGTCCGTGCCCCAGCCGGCACAGGCTCATCGTCAGATCCGAACCGAACGTCATCCGCCGCATCTCGACGTAGTCCACCGGATCGGGAATGCGGTGCTGCGCCTGGTTCGCCAGCTCCCACAGCCAACTCGCCGTCATGTCCTCGACCGACTTGCGGAACATGCGCCGGCCCGCCTCGTCCATGGGCCCCGCCGTGCGCTCCCACAGATCGCCGAGGGACCGCTCCAGCGCGTTGACCGGCTCCGGCGTCGCGCCGCCGTCCAGCGGCATGAACATGGACAGGCGCTCGTTGGCCAGCCGGGCCCCCGCCAGGTCGCGGGTCCGTCCGTGCACCACGGGGAACCAGTCGTCGCCGTACGTCCCCCAGGCCAGCCACCCCGAGGACAGGTCCAGGCCCTCCGGCGTGGCGTCCGGGTGGATGCCGGCGGCGCACAGCGGCAGGTCGATCGCCCGCAACCGCTCCTCGTCCCAGATGTGCGAACCCGGCACCCCCGGCTGCGGCCCCAGGATGCCCATCCGGTCCGCCCAGACCACCAGCCGCTCGCGCGCCCCGTCCAGGTGCGGGCTGAGCGTCGTCCGGAAGGGCATGTCGAAGTCCGGCAGCAGGGAGGGGCCCACGTGCTGGAAGAGCACATGGCTGTGGCTGCGCAGCCGGGCCGACTCCGAGCGCCGGGTGAACCGGATCGACGCGGCGGACATCCCGAAGCCCGGCGCGGCCTCGGCCGCACCGCCCCCGTTCATGTACCGGCTGGAGCGCATGTGCCACTCGTGGCCGCCCGACTGCCAGTCCTGGAGGCCCTTGACGTAGGCCAGCACCGCGGCCGTCTGCGCCGGGTCCAGCCCCTTGGCCGCGCACAGCGGGCCCAGTTCGGTGAGCGCCGTGTTCTCGAACTGCTGGAGCCGGGACGTCAGCAGGTCGTTCACCGCCTCGGCCGCCTCCTGCGTCGAGCAGCCGAGGAAGCGTTCCAGGACCAGCACCCCGTTGCTGTTCTCGCCCTCGTCCTCCACCTCGCGCTGATACGAGAAAAGGTCGTTGCGCAGATGGACACCGTCCGAGAACGCGTCGCGCAGGACACGCAGCGCGCGTTCACCGGCCACCGCCTCCGGAACCTCGGCCCCCGCCGCGTACTCCACCAGGCCCGCCGACCACGGCGCCCCGCCCACCTTGCGGCGCATCTCGATGTACTCGACGGGGTTGGCGATGCGGCCCTCGTTGATGTTGGCGAGTTCCCACAGCGACTCGTTGAGCAGGTTGCGCGTCGACTCGGCGAACCGTTCCCGCCAGGCGTCGGACATCGCCGGCACCGTCCGGGTCCACAGATCCGCGAGCCCCGCCTCCACCGGGTTCTCCGGCTCCGGCATCGCAGCCCCGCGCTCCATCGGCATGAACGCCGGCAGCCGGTCCAGATACCGCTTGCCGCCCTCGCGGTCCGGAGTCCGCTTGAACAGCTCCAGGAAGTGGTCGTCGAAGAAGAAGACCCACACGTACCAGTCGGTGACCAGCGACAGCGCGTCCGCCGAGCAGTCGGGATGCGTGTACGCGCACAGCAGCGCGTAGTCGTGCGCGTCGAGGTCCTTCTCCTCCCAGATCCCGGACCCCTCCAGCATCCCCATGGACCGCGCCCACGCCTTCGTGTGCGCTCTTGCCTCCTCCACATGGGGATTGAGGCGCGCCGGATACGGAACATAGAAGTCCGGCAGGGTGAACGGCTGAGCCATGAGTGTGTCCGGCCTTTCCGAAAGCCTGCGCGTGGCGGGCCACGCGCGTCGGTCCTGTCGGCGCGAGCACTACCCTTGCTCCGTTCGGGGCACGCACATCGGCGATTAATCACACCGGAGTACGCCCGTTCGGGGGACACCGGCGCGATTCGCCGTCAGCGGGACGCATCGGTGTGCACACACAACAGCGCGCCGCGGGTCCGGTGTGTCGGCACCGGGCCCGCGGCGCGCTCCGCGGGGGGAAATGGTCAGCGGGTTCCGACGGCCGCCCGTACGGCGTTCCGGGCCATCGCGCAGTCGTCGTGCAGCCGGCGCAGCAGCAGCCGCTGCTCCTCGCCGGGCGCGAGCGAGCCCGGGCGGTCCTGTCCGGACCTGGCGGGACCGGCGTCCCGCATCGCCCGCTGCACGGCCGTCTCGTATCTGCGGATCTCCCGCGTGAGGACGAGCATCAGGTTCACCAGGAACGCGTCCCGCGCCGCCGGACCGGCCACCTGCGCCAGCTTGCTGATCTCCCGCCGCGCCACCGGGGCGTCGCCGAGGACGGTCCACAGCGTCGCCAGGTCGTAGCCCGGCAGGTACCAGCCCGCGTGCTCCCAGTCCACCAGCACCGGGCCGGTGGGCGACAGGAGGATGTTGGACAGCAGCGCGTCCCCGTGGCAGAACTGGCCCATGGCGTGCCGCCCGCCGGAGTGGGCGAGCCCGTGCAGCAGCTTCTGCAGGTCCCCCAGATCCCGGTCGGTGAACAGCCCCAGCTCGTGGTAGCGGGTGATCCGCGCGGCGTAGTCCAGCGGCGCGTCGAACAGCCCGGCCGGCGGACGCCAGGCGTTCACCCGGCCGATCGCACCGAGCACGGCCCGCAGATCGGCCCGCGGCGGGGTCTCCGACGGGTGGCGCGTCAGCGCGGCCACTCGGCCGGGCATCCGCTCGATGACCAGCGTGCAGTTCTCCGGATCGGCGGCGATGAGCCGGGGCGCCCGGACCGGCGGACGGTGCCGGACGAACGCCCGGTATACCGCTATTTCGTGCTTGAAGCGCTCCGACCACGCGGGGGAGTGGTCCAGTAAACACTTGGCGACCGCCGTCGCCCGCCCGGTGGAACCGACGAGCAGCACCGAACGCCCGCTGCGCCGCAGCACCTGGACCGGGTTGAACTCCGGGCAGATCCGGTGCACGGAGGCGATCACCATGCGCAGCTGGGCGCCCTGCGGGCCCGAGAGGTCCAGCCGGCCGCCGAGCGAGGGGACGCCGGGGCCGCCCGGACGCCGGGGCCGGCCGATGCCGGGGGCCGGGGCGGCGGCGCCGCGCGGGTCGAGGTACGGACCACCGCCCGCCTGGAGCGGACGCAGCGGCCGGGGCGGGGCGGACACGGAGGACGATGCTGTGTACATGGGCGAGACAGATCCCTTCGCGCGCCGACAAGATGCGTGCGCCACCCCGACCGGCGGCCCTTCGGCACCCTGGGGAGTACCGAGGGCTGCCGGGCGGGGTTGCGCTTTCCTACCTGACAACAGCGCATGGGTGTGTATCGACATAGCGAGCCCTGGCGAAGCCTGGCGAATAGGCGAAAGGCATCTGACACGGGGTTACTGTCAACACAGCCGAGAACCTGGGGGCTTGACGTGACCGGAGAACCCAACACCCGTCTGTCGGACCTGTTCGGCCTGGCCGGCTGGTCCAAGGGCGAACTCGCGAGAATGGTGAACCGGAGGGCGGCGGCCATGGGCCATCCGCAACTGGCCACCGACACCTCGCGGGTGAGGCGCTGGATCGAACTGGGGGAGTCCCCCCGTGATCCCGTGCCCAGGGTGCTGGCTGCTCTGTTCACCGAGCGGCTCGGCCGTGTCGTGACCATCGAGGACCTCGGGTTCGGCCGGCGCGGGCGTGTGGGGAAACGGCGAGAGGCCGGGACGCAGGACAATCCCGACCACCTCCCGTGGGCGCCCGAACGGACGGCAGCGGTCCTCACCGAATTCACGGGAATGGACCTCATGCTCAACCGACGCGGCTTGGTGAGCGCGGGCGCCGCGCTCGCCGCCGGCTCCGCCATCGCCGGCCCCATGCACGACTGGCTGCACACCGACCCCGTACCGGCCACCGACGCCCCACGCGCCGGCGGCCCGGTACACGCGGACCCCGCCGGTTTCGACCGGTACGAGGCCGCGCCCATCGGCTCCGAGGAGATCGAGGCCCTGGAGCGCTCCGTGGAGGTGTTCCGCGCCTGGGACGCGTCCCGCGGCGGCGGCCTCCAGCGCAAGGCCGTGGTGGGCCAGCTCAACGAGGTGGGCGGCATGCTCGCCTACCGCCACCCCGCCCACCTCCAGCAGCGCCTCTGGGGCGTCGCGGCCAACCTCGCCGTCCTGGCGGGGTGGATGTCCCACGACGTCGGCCTCGAACCCACGGCGCAGAAGTACTTCGTCATCGCCGCGCACGCGGCCCGCGAGGGCGGCGACCGCCCGCGCGCGGGCGAGGCCCTGTCCCGCGCGGCCCGCCAGATGGTCCACCTAGGCCGTCCCGACGACGCGCTGGACCTGATGAAGCTCGCCAAGTCCGGCTCGGGCGAGGGCGTTCTGCCCCGCACCCAGGCGATGCTCTGCACCATCGAGGCATGGGCGCAGGCATCCATGGGCCGAGGCCAGGCCATGCGGCGCACCCTGGGCCGGGCGGAGGAACTCTTCGTCTCGGACAAGAGCGACGTGCCGCCGCCCAGCTGGATGCAGATGTTCGACGAGGCCGACATGCACGGCATGCAGGCCCTGGCGTTCCGGACGCTCGCCGATCACGAC
The DNA here is from genome assembly GCF_022347745.1 of Streptomyces sp. OfavH-34-F. Lineage (GTDB taxonomy): Bacteria > Actinomycetota > Actinomycetes > Streptomycetales > Streptomycetaceae > Streptomyces. The sequence goes on along the minus strand of NZ_JAKRGC010000115.1, from coordinate 2,328 downwards.
CCCTCGGCCGCGGTCATCGCCCAGCAGCATGCCAAACGGGCCCTGGAACTGCGGGCCGGCGGCCGCCAGCGGTCCAAGATCTTCGACTACATCTCGCTGGCCTCGGCCTGCTTCATCGCCGACGACCCGGAACAGGCCGATACCTATGCCCGGCTCGCCCTGGTCTCGATGGGGGAGACCTCCTCCCACCGGACCTGGGACCGGCTGCGCGAGATGTACCGGCTCACCGGGCAGTACGCGGGCTACTCCAGGATCGAGGACCTGCGCGAGGAGATCGAGGTCTCGCTGCCCGAGCAGCGCGCCAAGAAGCCGAGGGGCAAGGAGATCTGAGGAGCCCGGGGACGCGGTGAGCCCCCGCCTCAGCCGAGTCGGGCCGACGCCCCCGTCAGGGACGTCGTCGCTCTCCTACGCCCCGACGCGGGCGATCAGTACGCACGCGTCGTCCCGCCGCCCGGTCCCGCCGAACTCCTCGGCGACGGCCCGTACGCACTCCTGTGCCGAACGGGCGTCGGCGAAGCGTGCGGCCAGTCCGAGCAGCCTTTCCGTACCCGTGTCCGCACCGCCCTGCCCGGCGGCGGCGTCACGGGCCAGTCCCTCGGTGTGCAGCAGCAGTACGTCACCGGGGAGCAGGTGTGCTTCGTCCTGCTCGTACACGACGCCGGAGGCGGCCCCGAGCAGCACCCCGTCCGGCGGGGGCAGCGGGCGTGCGGTGCCGGCGCGGAAGAGCAGGGGGGCGGGGTGTCCGGCCTGCGCCCAGTCCAGGGTGCCGGTCGCCGGGTCGAACCGGCAGCACACCGCGCTGCCCAGGGCCGGCTGAACGGAGGTTTCCAGTAACCGGTTGAGATGGCCGAGCAAGGGGCCGGGGGCGACGCCGGCGAGCGCCATGCCGCGCACCGCTCCCATGACCACCGCCATGGCGGAGGCGGCCCGGATGCCGTGGCCGGTCAGATCGCCGACGGTGAGCAGGGACCTGCCGTCCGGCAGTTCCATGGCGTCGTACCAGCCGCCGCCGACCGGGACGTCCGTCTCCGCCGGCAGGTGGTGGGCGGCGAGGTCCAGGGCGCCCGGTCCGCGGGCGGGGAGCCGGAGGGAGGTCTGCCAGGGCGGGAGGACGGCTTCCCTCAGCTCCGCCGCGACCCGGCGTTCGGTGCCGGCGGTGTGCTCCTCGCGGCGCAGTGAGTCATGGCTGCGGCGCACCGCCCGCTGGCTGCGGCGCAGGGCGCTGACGTCGCGCAGGACGGCCCACATGGAGGCGGTGCGGCCTTCCGGGTCGAGCACGGGCTCGCCCAGCATGTGCAGGGTGCGCACCCGGCCGTCGGTGTGCCGGATGCGGAACTCGCCGTCTATGGGCTTGCCGTCCACCAGGCAGTCCGTGACGAGCGCGGTGAGCAGGTGCTGGTCCTCGGGGAGCAGCCGGGAGGGCAGCGCGTCGAGCGTCAGCCCGCCGGCCTGCGGATCGCGGCCGAAGATCCGGAACAGCTCGTCGGACCAGCTGACCTCGTCGGTGAGCAGGTTCCACTCGGCGCTGCCCACCCTGCCGATCAGCGAGCCGGCGGCCTCCTGCGTGACCGTGTCCCGGCCCGCCACGGGCGCGGGCGGTGCGGAGGCTTCCTCGGGAGGACCCTCGCGGAGCTGTCCGAGGTGGGCGCCGAGATCGTCCAGGTGGTGCACCGCCAGGTCGCAGAGGGCCCGCTGCCAGCGCATCCGCGCGTCGTCCTCGTCCACCCGCACGGCGTCGCGCCGCACCGCGTCCACGTCGCCGCGCAGCCGGCGCGTCCGGTCGATGAGGGCATCGACGGCATCGCGCTCGGGCGGCTGTGGTGCGGGGTGGTCCGCAGAGCGGGGGGACGGCATGGAGGACTCCGATACAGGGCGGCACAACCGGTGACGAAGGGTGGACCGGATACGACTTTCGCACAGCGGGAAGGGGACCGGGAGCGGTTTGGCAACACTCGATGGCTTCTTGCATCCGGCATATGCCAGCGGCTGACCGTGGTCCCCTTTTTCTCGAACACCCTTGCTGTTTACGGCGGTTGGTGCAAGTCGCGCGGTGCGCGAAGGGCTTCCGGGCGGGGCGCGCGGACGGTTTCCGCGCGGCGCGTGCCCGTGTGTCGGGTCACAGTCGCCGGGGTCGGTGCAGGGGAACACCGCGCGGTGGTTTATCGTTCATCTATATGCGGGCGATGCCCTGGGCACCCGCGTTCAAGCCGCCCCGGCTGGATTCCCCCGATCCGGCCGGGGCTTCCCCCTTTCCGCCGCCGTGGCCTCCACCAGGAGCGCCGCCCCGGCGAGGACCGCGGCCGCCACCCCGCCGGCCGCCGGCCAGAA
>NZ_JAKRGC010000114.1 GCF_022347745.1 Streptomyces sp. OfavH-34-F | reverse complement strand
GGTAGGCGTCCGCGCCCTCGGCCGGGGCCGCCGCCTCGCCGCCCGCGTCGGTGAACGCCCGCAGCGCGTCGATCAGTGCGGCGCGCTGCTCGGGCGCGATGCGCTCGACGATCGAGGCGACCTCGCGGCGGCGGCCCGCCGTCACCTCCCCGACCAGCCGGTGGCCGTCGGGCGTCAGCCGGAGCACCGTCTCGCGGCGGTTGGCCGGGTTGACCTGGCGCTCGGCCAGGCCCGCCGCGATCAGCCGGTCCAGCATGCGCATCGCGGTCGAGGGGTTCACGCCGAGCCGCTCGGCGAGCGTGACGAGCTTGGCGTCGCCGTGCGTCGAGAGCACCACGAGGAGCCGGAACTGGGGCAGCGTCACCCGGTCCTCGACCGCCGCCAGCGACCGCGCGGAGACCGCGACCAGCAGCCTGGACGCCGTCAGGACCGCGCGGGTCACCGCGTCGACGTCGTCCCGGTCCGGGGTGGTCGACGGCGGGTCATCGGGTCCTTGTCCGTGCGCGGCCATGCCTCTTTCTACCGCGCCCGGCCGGCTTGCTCGAACCGGCCCCGATCCGATACGCAACCGCCGCCCAACCGGTACCGGACCGTCAGCGGCCCGCACTGGCAACGACCTTTGGATTGTGCAACGTTTGCACAGTGACGCATGAACCCGCGGCATCGCCCGCTCCCCGGCGCCCGGACCCGCCGACCGGCTGGCGGCGCGCCGCCTTCCGGTTGCCCATCCATATGTTCCGCATGGGGCTGGGGCCGCTCTTCAGGGGCCGGCTGCTGCTGCTCGTGCACACCGGCCGCGTCTCCGGCCTGCCGCGCCGCACCGCCATCGAGGTGGTGGAGGCGGGCACCCACGAGGGCCGGCCCTGCTGGACGGTGGCGTCCGGGTTCGGCCCCCGCGCCGACTGGTTCCGCAACCTGCAGCGGACCCCGCACGCCACGGTGCAGGTCGGCCGCAAGTTCCACGCGGTGACCGCGCAGGTGCTGACCGCCGACGAGGGCGGCGAGCTGATGGCGCGGTACGGGCCCCGCCACCCCCGGGTCGCCCGCCGACTCTGCGCGTACATGGGCTTCGAGGTGGACGGCGGCGCGGCGGACTACCGGCGGGTGGGCAGGTCCATCCCCTTCGTGCGGCTCACCGAGGGCCCGGCTCGGCCCCCCGGGCGCTGACCGCCCCGCTCAGAGGTCCTTGGCGGGCCAGTCCATCAGCCGGGCACCGATCACCGCGGTCTGCAGGGTGTAGCGGTGCATGGGGTCGGAGGGGTCCGAGCCGGTCAGCTGGTGGATGCGTTCCAGCCGGTAGGTGAGGGCGCGCACGCTCAGCGAGAGCCGGCGGGCCGTCTCGGCGGCGACACAGCCCGCGTCGAAGTACACCGAGAGCGTCCGCAGCAGCGGTTCGGCGCCGCCCCGGGCCTTCTGCAGCGGGCCCAGCTCGCTGCGCACGAGATCGGCCATGGCCTGCCGGTCCCGCGTGAGCACCGGGTAGACCAGCAGATCGGCGGCGTACAGCACCGGGTCCTCCAGGTCCATCCGGTCCGCCAGGTCCAGGGCGTCCAGCGCCTCGTCGTACGACTGGACCACCCCGCCGGGGCCGCGGTGGGGGCGCCCGATCGCCACCCGGCCGCCGTCCGTCGCGGCGTGCGCCTGCTTCGCGAAGTAGCGCAGGACGTCGGGCTGGCCGCCGGGCGCGATGCACACCATCCGGCCGTCCTTCGTGGTGAGCAGGATCTTGCGCCCGCTGAACCGGGCCAGCATCGCCGACTCCACCTGCCGAGGCACGGCCTCCGTCTCGGTGTACGCCTCCGGGCCGGAGGCCACCGCGACGGCGTGGGCGCGGGCCAGGCGCAGGCCGAAGCGGGTGGCGCGTTCGGCGAGCCGGCCCAGGTCGCTGCGGCCGTAGAGCAGGTCGTCGATGAACTCCCGCCGGGCGGCCTCCTCGCGGCGCACGGTGAGGCGCTGGGCGCGCTCGAACCCGTCCGCGAAGGCGTCGACCGCCTGCTCGGCGGCGGCCAGCACGCTCTCGGCGGTGGCCGCCGCGGCGGCCGGGGTGGCTCCGGGGGCGAGGGCCGGCCAGGCGGCGCGGGTCTCGGCGAGGTGCATGCGGACCAGGGCACGGAGCTGGTGCCCGGCCTCCGCCGCCTGCCGGCCCAGGTCGCGGCGGCCGTCCAGCTCCTCGCGGGTCAGCCGCCTTCCGGAAGCGGCCGCCTGCGCCAATATCTCCGCGTACCCCGCCAGAAAGCTGTTGGGAATCTCCGGTTCCGCCACCTGTACCTCCCCGTTCCTCATCTTTTCCGCCCCCTGCCCGGTGCGCTGTCGGCGGTGCCGGTGCCCGGCATCCTGCGGCAGCGAACGTTGCCGCGTTCCGGCAATGCGTCCGGGCCGCCCAGGATGACACGATCCCGTCAGCACCGACCGGGGGGACCACGGGGGAACACGGGGGGATCACGGGGGTGCACGGGGGATCGGGGGAAGGCCCTGGGCCGCCGCGGTGTCGTCGAGGGTGACGCCGCGGCGCCGGGGCGCCGTCCGGTCCGCGCGCAGGACGCCGGCGGCACCCGTCGGCGGGACCACCAGGGGGTGGAAAACCGATGCGGGAATTCCTGGACGCGACGCTGTCCTTCCCGGCCGTACTCTTCGCCGCGGCGCTGGTCGTCGTCATCGCCTTCTGGCTGCTCGTCCTGGTCGGCGCGGCCGACCACCATTCCTTCGACACGGACCTCGACACCGATCTCGCGGGTGTCGGCGGCGTCCCGGTCACCGTCTCGGTCTCGCTGATGGTCGCCGTCGGCTGGTTCGCCGCCCTGTCGGGTTCGGTGCTGGTGCACCGCTCGGGCGCCACCGGCACCGTGCGCGCCGTGCTGGCCTGCGCGGTGCTCGCGGGGGCGCTGCTGCTCGCCTGGGGCGTGGTGCGGCTGCTCGTCCACCGTTTCCGCCGCTTCTTCCCGGACCAGCCCCCGCCGTCGCGCCAGGACTTCGTCGGCCGAGTCTGCACGATCCGTACCGGCTCGGTCGGCCACGACTTCGGCCAGGCCGAGGTCGCCGCCGCCGACGGGTCCACCGCCGTCGTCCAGGTGCGGCAACTGCCGCCCGCCGACGCGGAGCTGGTCTCCGGCAGCTCGGGCCTGCTGTACGCCTACGACGAGGACGGCGAGTTCTTCTGGGTCGCCGCCTACGACCGGGCGCTCGACCCGGGGCCACCACCCTCCCCGCTCCCACCGCACGGCCGGACCGCGTCCGGCCCCGCCGTCTGAGCCGTCACCCGCACCTCACCGGGCCGGTGCGCCCGTCCGGCCTGCCCGGACGCCGGGCGCGACCGCGCCACCCCACCCCCGAAACCGCTCATTTCCGCACCACCAGCCGCCAAGGACTGTCATGGAAGCCATCTCCTTGGGCCTCGGCCTGCTCATCGCCGTGGTCCTGCTCATCGCCGTAGCCGTGCTGCTGATCGTCACCCGGCTCTTCCGCAAGGTGGAGCAGGGCAAGGCGCTCATCATCTCCAAGACCAAGAAGGTCGACGTGACCTTCACCGGGGCCGTCGTCCTGCCGGTGCTCCACAAGGCCGAGTCCATGGACATCTCGGTGAAGACGATCGAGATCCGCCGCACCGGGCGCGAGGGCCTGATCTGCCAGGACAACATCCGCGCCGACATCCACATCACGTTCTTCGTGCGGGTCAACAAGACCGTCGAGGACGTCATCAAGGTCGCCCAGGCCATCGGCACCGAGCGCGCCAGCGACAAGGTCGCCATCCAGGAGTTCTTCGCGGCGAAGTTCTCCGAGGCGCTCAAGACCGTCGGCAAGCAGCTCGACTTCGTCGACCTGTACACCAAGCGCGAGGAGTTCCGGGACCGGATCATCCGTGTCATCGGCACCGACCTGAACGGCTACCACCTCGACGACGCGGCGATCGACTTCCTGGAGCAGACCCCGCTGGCCCAGCTCGACGGCGCCAACATCCTGGACGCGCAGGGCATCCGGAAGATCACCGAGCTGACCGCGATCGAGCACGTGCGCACCAACGAGTTCCAGCGCACCGAGCAGAAGGAGATCACCCGCCAGGACGTGGACGCGCGGGAGACCATCCTGGAGCTGGAGCGCCGGCAGTCCGAGGCCGAGATCAAGCAGCGCCGCGAGGTCGAGACGCTGCGCGCCCGCGAGGAGGCGGCGACCGCCCGCGTCCAGGAGGAGGAACGCCTCGGCGCCCAGGCCGCGTTCATCCGGACCGAGGAGCAGCTCGGCATCCAGCGCGAGAACCAGGCCCGGGAGATCGCCGTCGCCCAGAAGAACCGCGAGCGGGTCATCGCGGTGGAGAACGAGCGCATCGAGAAGGACCGGCTGCTGGAGGTCATCGGGCGCGAGCGCGAGACCGAGCTGAACCGGATCGCCGCGACGAAGGAGGTCGAGGCGGAGCGCCGCGAGGTCGCCGACGTCATCCGCGAGCGCGTCGCGGTGGACCGCACGGTCGCCGAGCAGGAGGAGTCCATCAAGACGCTGCGGGCGGTCGAGGAGTCCGAGCGCACCCGCAAGTCGGTCATCATCGCCGCCGAGGCGGAGGCGCAGGAGCGGCTGGTCAAGGACATCAAGGCGGCCGAGGCGGCCGAGGCGGCGGCCACCCACCGGGCGGCGGAGCAGCTGACGCTCGCCGAGGCCCGGCTGAAGACCGCCGACCTGGACGCGCAGGCGAAGCTGCGGCTGGCCGAGGGCATCCAGGCGGAGTCGGCGGCGCCCGGCCTCGCGGACGTCCAGGTGCGGGACGCTGCCGCGGAGGTGATCGAGAAGACCGGGCTCGCCGAGGCGGAGGCCACGTCCGCACGGCTCAGGGCCGAGGCGGAGGGCGCCCGGCTCAAGGCCCTCGCGGACGCGGAGGGCACCCAGGCGCAGGCGACGGCCGACGCCGCGATGATCGGCGAGAAGCTGAAGGCGGAGGCCGCGGGCCTCACCGAGAAGGCGGCCGCGATGGCGGCCCTGGACGACGCGTCGCGCGGCCACGAGGAGTACCGGCTGCGGCTGGCCGCCGAGAAGGAGATCCGGCTCGCGGGCCTCGATGTGCAGCGGCAGGTCGCCGAGGCGCAGGCGACGGTCCTGGCCACGGGCCTGGAGAACGCGGACATCGACATCGTCGGCGGCGAGTCGGTCTTCTTCGACCGGCTGGTCTCCTCCATCTCGATGGGCAAGAGCCTGGACGGCTTCGTCGCGAACTCGGACACGGCGAAGGCGCTGGCCGGGCCGTGGCTGGACGGCGGGTCCTCGTTCACGGAGGACCTGACGCGGGTGCTGTCGTCGGTGTCCTCGGGCGATGTGCAGAACCTGACGGTGTCCGCGCTGCTGATGCGGATGATGGCCGCGCCGGGCGCGGGCGTCGGCGCGGACCAGGTCCGCGCGCTGCTGGACCACGCGAAGTCGCTGGGCCTGGCGGACGTCCCGGTGAACAGCCTGGCGAACGCGGTGCCCGCGCCGTCCCGCAACGGCACCCCGGTGGCCTGACCGCCCCACCACCCGCACGCCCGCCCCGCTCCCGCCCGTGCCCGACCGCCGGGCGGGGCGGGCGGGCCGCCCCAGGACACCACACGCCCTAGGAGCCACCCATGGACACCGTGACCCCTCCCGCCGCCGGGGACTACGACGTCCTGCGACGCCGCCTGAGCGGCCACGCCGCCGAACTCGCCCGCAGGGCCACCGCCCTCAACGCCCGCCGCACCGAGGCGTTCGGCTCCACGGGCCTGCGGCTGCTGGGCAGCGAGCAGCTGCACACCGCCCGCCCCGCCGTCCCCCGCGATCTGGTCGCGCTCGGCGGCGAGCTGCTGTTCGGCTTCGAGCGGGGGCCCGGCCACCGCGGCGAACCGGCCGTCGACGACGTGCTCGCGCTCCACGCGGCCGACCTGACGCCCGGCACCGGCACCCCGCTCACGGACGCCTCGTTCGTCCGCGAGTTCGACGGGCTGCACCGCTACTTCCGGGACGCCCGGCTGCTGCGGCTGCGCCGGACCGAGGGCCGGCTCCTCGCGGTCTTCCGCACCGGCGAGACCGCCGACGACATCCGGGTACTGCGCTGGGCGCTGAACGCGGACGGCTCCCCCGGCGCGTTCCTCGACGCGCGAGGCGAGCGCGACCACGTCTTCCCGCCGTCGCACGACTTCTCCTGGACGCCCGCCGGCCGCGAGTGCCACGTCGCGGGCCGCCACCCGCACATCGCGCTCCCGACCGCGGCGGAGCTGTACGTCGACACGCTCGGCGGCACCCTGACCGTGAAGACGGCCGGCGACACGGAGTCCCCGGAGGGGATCTACGAGGAGCCGGTCACCGAACCGCTCCAGTCCCTGGCCGACGCCGAGGTGGAGTACGCCGAGCTGGGCCCGCTCGTGCTGCTGCGGGTGCGCCCGTACAAGGAGGAGATCTGGCGCCACCTCGTCTACAACGCGCTGCTGTCCACCGTCACCCGCCTGGACGGCATCGGACCGGCCTGCCGGCTGCTCCCGGAGGACCAGGGGATCATCTTCCCCGGCGGCTTCTACCTGACCACCGGCGAGGCCAGGACCTTCGACATCGCGCGGCCGCTCACCGACCCGGTCTTCGAGGAGGCGGTGCGCTCCCCGAACGGCGAGGACGTGCTCTACGTCTTCCGCTCCCGCGAGGACGGCCGGAGCCTGCTGCTGCCGTACAACGTGATCCGCCAGGAGGTCGCGACCCCGCTCCAGGGCCGGGGCCACGCCCTGCTGGACGACGGCACGCTGGTGGTGCTGCGCGACCCGGTGGAGGGCGGCGAGGGCGGCGCGGCCCGGGTGCACCCGCTGCAGCGCTGGGAGACCCCGTACGTCTCCGACACGTACGCCGCGTCCCGCCCGGCGGACGAGGGGCCGCTGGCCCGCGTCGGCAACGCCGACCTGGTGCGCGGCATCTCCGACTGCCTGGCGCTGGCGCACACCGCGTCCGAGACGGCGCCCACCGCCGCCGTGTACGACCGGCTGGTCGCCGACTGCGTCCGGGCCGGCGACCGCTACCACTGGCTGGACGACCCCGAACTGGGCGGCCTGGCCGAACCACTGGGCGAGCTGCGGGAGACCGCGCGCCAGGTCGTCGCGGAGTTCGAGGCCGTCCGGGAGCTGACCCGGCAGGCCGCCGACGCGCTCGCCGGGACCGCCGACCGCATCACCGCCCTGGTCCGCCGGGTCCGGGGCGAGGCGCCCGCCACCGCCGCCGAGTGGGTGGACCGGCTCACCGAACTGCGCGGCGCGCACGGCCACCTGGCCACGCTCGCGGAGATGCGGTACGCGGACACCGCGCGCATCGCGGAACTGACCGCCGCCACCGCCGAGGACATCGAGGCGGCGGGCCGCCGCGCGGTCGCCTTCCTGGCCCGGGACGACGCGTTCGCCGGCTACCACGAGGACATCGCCCGCCTCACCGGGGAGGCCGCCGCACTCGCCTCCGTCACGGACGCCGCCGCGCTGGGGGACCGGCTGGCCGGCATGACGGACGGGCTGAGCACGGTCACCGACGTGGTGGCCGGCCTGGACATCGGCGACGGCGTGGTCCGTACGTCGATCCTGGAGCGGATCGCGGAGGTGCTCGGCGCGGTCAACCGGGCCCGGGCCACACTGGAGGCCCGGCGCCGCGAGCTGGCCGACCGCGAGGGCCGGGCCGAGTTCGCCGCCGAGTCCGCGCTGCTCGGGCAGGCCGTGACGGCCGCGCTGGCCGCCGCCGACACCCCGGAGTCCTGCGACGAGCACCTGGCCAGGCTGCTGCTCCAGCTGGAGAACCTGGAGGCCCGGTTCGCGGAGTTCGACGACTTCCTGGCGGAGCTGGGCGAGCGCCGCACGGAGGTGTACGAGGCGTTCTCGGCGCGCCGCCAGAGCCTCCAGGACGACCTCGCGCGCCGCACCGAACGCCTCGCGGACTCCGCCGCCCGCGTCCTGGAGACGGTCGCCCGCCGCAGCGCCGCCCTTCCCGACGCGGACGCCGTCCACACCTACTTCGCCTCCGACCCGATGGTCGCCAAGATCCGCCGCACCGCCGGCGAGCTGCGCGCGCTCGGCGACAGTGTGCGGGCGGAGGAGCTGGACGGGCAGCTGCTGGCCGCCCGCCAGGAGGCGGGCCGGGCCCTGCGCGACCGCAGCGAGCTGTACGCGGACGGCGGGGCGGTCATCCGGCTGGGCCGGCACCGGTTCGCGGTGAACACCCAGCCGTTCGAGCTGACGCTCGTGCCGCAGGACGACGGGCTGTCCTTCGCGGTGACCGGCACCGACTACCGGATGCCGGTCACCGACCCGGAGTTCGCCGCGACCCGCCCCTACTGGGACCGGACGCTGCCCTCCGAGTCCCCGCAGGTCTACCGGGGCGAGCACCTGGCCGCCCGGCTGCTCGACGAGCACGGCGCCGACCGGCTCGCCGCCCTGGACGCCACCGAACTCGCCGCGCTCGTACGCGAGTCGGCGGCGGCCGCGTACGACGAGGGCCATCAGCGCGGCGTCCACGACGAGGACGCGACGGCGATCCTGACCGCCCTGCTGCGGCTGCACGCGGGCGCCGGGCTGCTCCGCTTCCCGCCGGAGGTCCGGGCCGCCGCCCAGCTGTTCTGGGCTCACGGCACGGACGGGGGGCTGCGCGCGTCCTGGACCCGGCGCGCGCGTTCCCTGGCCCGCGCCCGCGACACCTTCGGGCTCGCCCCGGCGGTCGCCGCGCTCCAGGAGGAGTGGGCGCGGGCGATCCCCGGCGAGCGGACCGGGCCCGTCGCCGCGTACCTCTTCGAGGAGCTGACCGGGGGGCCCGAGGGCTTCGCGACGGCCGCCGGCGTCCGCGCGTTCCTGGACAAGTTCCGGCACGCCGCGAGCGGTTCCGGGTACGAGGAGGATCTCGCCGCCCTCGCGGACGACCTGCCCGCCCGCCGCCAGCTCGTGGAGGGCTGGCTCACCTCGTACGCGAGCGCGAGCGGCACCGACCTCGACCCGGGGGACCTCGCGGAGGCCGTGGCGGTGGAGCTGTGCCCGCCGGACGTGCTCGACCGGTACGAGGCCGACGCGCCGCTCACCGAGACCGTCGACGGGCTGCTGGGCGTCCACCCGCGCATCGACCGCGGCCGGCTCACCGTACGGATCGACGAACTCCTCGCCCGGACGCAGGAGTTCCGGGACTCGGCGGTGCCCGGGTTCCGCGCCTACCAGCGCCGCCGCACCGCGCTGGTCGCCGCCGAGCGGGCCCGGCTGCGCCTGGACGACCACCGCCCCCGGGTGATGTCCGCGTTCGTCCGCAACCGGCTGCTGGACGAGGTGTACCTGCCGCTGATCGGGGACAGCCTCGCCAAGCAGCTCGGCACCGCCGACGCCGACCGCCGCACCGACTCGCAGGGCCTGCTCCTGCTCGTCTCGCCGCCCGGCTACGGCAAGACCACGCTCATGGAGTACGTGGCCGACCGGCTGGGGCTCGTCCTGGTCAAGGTCAGCGGGCCGAACCTGGGCCACGACGTGACCTCGCTGGACCCGGCGCAGGCGGGCAGCGCCACCGCCCGCCAGGAGGTCGAGAAGATCAACTTCGCGCTGGAGGCGGGCAACAACACGCTGCTCTACCTGGACGACATCCAGCACACCTCGCCGGAACTGCTGCAGAAGTTCATCCCGCTCTGCGACGCCACCCGCCGCATCGAAGGGGTGCGCGACGGCGAGCCGCGCACCTACGACCTGCGCGGCAAGCGGTTCGCGGTGTGCATGGCGGGCAATCCGTACACCGAGTCCGGCGAGCGGTTCCAGGTGCCCGACATGCTCGCCAACCGGGCCGACGTGTGGAACCTGGGCGAGGTGCTGTCCGGCCGCGAGGACGTCTTCGCGCTGAGCTTCGTGGAGAACGCGCTCACCGCCAACCCGGTCCTCGCCCCGCTCGCCGGCCGCTCCCGCGACGACCTGGCGCTGCTGCTGCGGCTCGCCGCGCACGACCCCGCGGCCCGCCCGGAACAGCTCGAACACCCCTACCCGCCCGCCGAGGTGGACCGGATCACCGCCGTGCTGCGGCATCTGCTGCGGGCCAGGGACACGGTGCTCGCGGTCAACGCCGCGTACATCGCGTCGGCCGCGCAGACCGACGCGACCCGCACCGAGCCGCCGTTCCGGCTCCAGGGGTCCTACCGCAACATGAATCGGATCGCGGAGCGGATCGTGCCCGTGATGAACGACGCCGAGCTGTCCGACGTCGTGACCGACCACTACGCGGGCGAGGCGCAGACCCTCACCAGCGGCGCCGAGGCGGCCCTGCTGAAGCTGGCCGCCCTGCGCGGCACGCTCACCCCCGCCCAGGCGGACCGGTGGGCCGCGCTCTGCGCCTCCTACGTCCGCACCCAGGCGCTGGGCGGCCCCGAGGGCGATCCGATGACCCGCGCGGTGGCCGCGCTCGGGCTGCTCGCGGACCGCATCGCGGCCGTCGAGACGGCGATCGGGCGCGCCGCCGACCCGCGCCATCTGCTGGCGAGGCACCAGGACGAGCGCTGACCGCCGATCACCGGAAGGGGACAAGGCATGCTGGGCCATGTGTCTTCCTCATTCCCCCAGCACCCCCAACCCTCCCCGCTCTCCGGCCACATGGTGGTCTGCGGTGACGACGCGCTCGCCCAGCGGCTCGCCGTGGAGCTGCGGTACGTCTACGGGGAGCGGGTCACCCTGGTCGTGCCGCCGGAGCCGGGCACGGCGTCCCGGCCGGACGCCCCGCTGAACGGACGCGGCCGGGCCGCCGCGCTGTTCGGCCGGATGGCGTCCGCGATGAACCGCAACGGCGGCGGGCTGCCGCACGGTTCGGACGGGGACACCAACGCGGGCGTCGATCCCGTGCGCATCCTCCAGGCGGCCGAGCCGTCCGACGAGTCGCTGGAGGAGGCGGGCATCGCGCGGGCGTCCGCGGTGGCGCTCGTGTACGACGACGACGAGCGCAACATACGGGCCGCGCTGACCGCCCGCAGGCTCAACTCGCGCGTCCGGCTGGTCATCCGGCTCTACAACCGCAAGCTCGGGCAGCATCTGGAGGCGCTGCTCGACCAGGCCGCCGCCGTGGCGTCGCCCGGGCTCGACCCTGCCGCCCTGGACACCTCCACCACGGTCCTGTCCGACGCGGACACCGCCGCCCCCTCCCTCGCGGCCACCGCGCTCGCCGGGCCGACGCGGGTGATCCGGGCCGAGGGGCTGTTCCTGCGGGCCGCCGAGCGCACCCCGCCGCGCGGCGGCCAGGTCGCCGACCCCGGCCTGTGCACGCTGGCCCTGCTCTCCTCCACCACGCACGACCCGGCCGGCACGGAGGGCTCCGACAGCAGCGGCGCCGAGGGCCCCCAACTGCTGCCGGGCCCGGCGGAGATCGCCGCCGCGACCGGGCGCGGCGCGGTCGTCCTGGAGACCGTCACCCAGTCGGGACCGGCCGCCCCCAAGCCCCGGATGAGCGGTCGCAGCGCCCCGCTTAGCCAGTTCTTCTCGCGCCGGCTGCGCTGGTCGGCGCTGGGCGTCGGGCTGGCGGTGCTCGGGCTCGCGGTGGCCTCGTCCCTGACCACGGGCGACCACGCCCTGCACGCCGCCTACCTCACCCTGCTCGACCTGTTCGCCATGGGCGACCCGGCCATCGGCGAGCCCACCGCCCGCCAGCTCATCCAGATCCTGTCCGGCATCGCGGGCCTGATGCTGCTGCCGCTGCTGGTGGCCGGGGTGCTCGAGGCATTCGGCTCGCTGCGCACCGTCTCCTCGCTGCGGCGCCCGCCGCGCGGCCTGTCCGGGCACGTGGTGCTGCTCGGCCTCGGCAAGATCGGCACCCGGGTCCTGGTGCACCTGCGGGAGCTGGGCGTGCCGGTGGTGTGCGTGGAGGAGGACCCGGAGGCGCGCGGCATCCCGGTGGCGCGGCGGCTGCACGTGCCGGTGGTCCTCGGTGACGTCACGGACGAGGGGGTGCTGGAGGCGGCCAAGATCGGGCGGTCACGCGGGCTGCTCGCGCTGACCAGCGCGGACACGACGAACCTGGAGGCGGCGCTCTACGCCCGCTCGCTGAAGCCGAACCTGCGGGTGACGGTGCGGCTGTACGACGACGAGTTCGCCACGGCCGTCTACCGCACCCTGCGCACGGCCCACCCGCAGGCCATTACGCGCTCCCGCTCGGTGTCCCATCTGGCCGGTCCGTCGTTCGCCGCCGCCATGATGGGGCGGCAGATCCTGGGGGCGATCCCGGTCGAGCGGAAGGTGCTCCTGTTCGCCGCGATCGAGGTCGCCGGGCATCCCCAGCTGGAGGGCCGTACGGTGGAACAGGCGTTCCGTTCGGGTGCGTGGCGGGTGCTCGCGCTGGACGTCGCCCCGCCGCACGCCGCCGCCACCGGCCCGGCGGAGCAGGGCGCGCTGGTGTGGAACCTCCACCCGGGGTACGTGCTGCGCCCCACGGACCGCGTGATCATCGCGGCGACCCGGCGGGGCCTGGCCGAGCTGCTGCGCGGGAGCACTACTTCTTCGCGTGCTCACCCACGTAGAAGAGAACCCAGATGAACCCGGCGAACAGGTGCGTGGCGAACACGTAGACCCCTACGCGCAGGGCGACGCCGCGCTCCTTCCAGCGCTCGGTGCCGCCGGCGGCGGGCGGGGCCCCGGGGCGGTCGGTCCGGCCGCCCGTCGTGCCGGTGCCGCTCATGGTCCCTCCGTTCGGCGGGAGCCCCTGCGGCCGCCGCCCGTCCAGGGTACGCGGGCGCCGGGCACGGGGGTCCGGGCTGCGGCGGAATAGGCGGGGAGGGCGGTCCGTTGTAGGGTGTGTCCACATAGTTCAACGTTCAACAACACCGAGCAGGAGGCGGACGCCATGCAGTTCGGGATCTTCACCGTCGGGGACGTCACCACCGACCCCACCACGGGTACGACGCCGAGCGAGCACGAGCGGATCAAGGCCACCGTCGCCATCGCGCGCAAGGCCGAGGAGGTCGGGCTCGACGTCTTCGCGACCGGTGAGCACCACAATCCGCCGTTCGTCCCCTCGTCACCGACGACCACGCTCGGCTACATCGCGGCGCGGACGGAGCGCATCCTCCTGTCCACCTCGACCACGCTGATCACCACCAACGACCCGGTGAAGATCGCCGAGGACTACGCCACCCTCCAGCACCTCGCGGACGGCCGGGTGGACCTGATGATGGGGCGCGGCAACACCGGCCCGGTCTACCCGTGGTTCGGCAAGGACATCCGCCAGGGCATCCCGCTCGCGATCGAGAACTACGCCCTGCTGCACAAGCTGTGGCGGGAGGACGTGGTCGACTGGGAGGGCACGTTCCGTACGCCGCTCCAGTCGTTCACCGCGACCCCGCGCCCGCTGGACGGCGTGCCGCCGTTCGTCTGGCACGGCTCCATCCGCTCCCCGGAGATCGCCGAACAGGCCGCGTACTACGGCGACGGCTTCTTCCACAACAACATCTTCTGGCCCATGGAGCACACCAGGAAGATGGTCGGCCTGTACCGGCAGCGGTACGCGCACTACGGCCACGGCACCGCCGAGCAGGCGATCGTGGGCCTGGGCGGCCAGGTGTTCATGCGGAAGAACTCCCAGGACGCGGTCCGCGAGTTCCGCCCGTACTTCGACAACGCGCCGGTCTACGGGCACGGGCCGTCGATGGAGGACTTCACCCGGCAGACCCCGCTGACCGTGGGCTCCCCGCAGGAGGTCATCGAGCGGACGCTGACGTTCCGGGACGTCGTGGGCGACTACCAGCGCCAGCTGTTCCTGATGGACCACGCGGGCCTGCCGCTGAAGACCGTGCTGGAGCAGCTGGACCTCCTCGGCGAGGAGGTCGTCCCGGTGCTGCGCAAGGAGTTCGCCGCCCTGCGACCGGCCGGGGTTCCCGAGACCGCGCCGCCGCACCCCGCCTACGCCGCCACCCTCACGAAGGAGAGCTGACCGTGTTCGCCACCGAACCCCTGAGGATCGTCGCCGTCTCGGCCGGCCTCAGCACCCCCTCCTCGACCCGGCTGCTGACCGACCGGCTGGCCGCCGCCACCCGGGAGCGGCTGGAGGCCGAGCAGGACCGCCCGGTGGACGTCCGGGTGATCGAGCTGCGCGACCTGGCGGCGGACATCGCCGGCCACCTGGTCTCCGGCTTCCCCCCGCCGGCCCTGGAGGACGCGCTGTCCGCGGTGACGGAGGCGGACGGCCTGATCGCGGTCACGCCGGTCTTCACCGCCTCGTACAGCGGACTGTTCAAGTCCTTCTTCGACCTGGTCGAGAACACCGCGCTGACCGGCAAGCCGGTCCTGATCGCCGCGACCGGCGGCACCCCCCGGCACTCGCTGGTCCTGGAGCACGCCATGCGCCCGCTCTTCGCCTATCTGCGCGCCGTCACGCTGCCGACCTCGGTGTACGCGGCCTCCGAGGACTGGGGCGCGGCCGGTGACGCGTACGCCGACGGGCTGCCGTCCCGCATCCGGCGCGCGGGCGGGGAGCTGGCCGTGGCCGTCACCGGCGGCCGCGCGGTCTCCGGGGCGACCCGGGCCCCCGGCCTGGACGACGAGGTCGTCCCCTTCGAGCAGCAGCTCGCCGCGCTCCGCCCGGCCTGACCGGCCCACGCGAATCGCCGTTTGGCCCGTTTTGACTAAAGTCGTACGGGAAGGCGTCACACGAGCACCAACCGAGCACAACCGCAGCTGGAGGCAGAGATGGGCAGGATCGTCGTGGGTGTCGACGGCTCCGAGTCGTCGGTCAAGGCACTGCACTGGGCCGTGCGCCAGGCGGAGCTGACCGGTGACACGGTGGAGGCCGTCAACAGCTGGGAGTACCCCGCCACCAGCTGGGCCTCGATGATGCCGGGCCTGCCCGAGGACTTCGACCCGCAGGCCATGGCCACCGTCTCGCTCACCGAAACGCTGGAGGAGGCGCTGGGCGCGGAGGGCGCCGCCGCCGTCAGCAAGGTCGTCGTGATCGGCAACCCCGCGCAGGCCCTGCTCGACCGGTCGAAGGGCGCGAACCTGCTCGTCGTCGGCGCCCGCGGCTACAGCGGCTTCAAGGCGACCCTGCTCGGCTCGGTCAGCCTCCACGTCACCCAGCACGCCTCGTGCCCGGTGACAGTCGTCCGCAACTGACGAACGGCTTACGGGGTGGGGCCCCGCACCACGCGTGGTGCGGGGCCCCACCCGCGTCCTCACAGCTCCACGACGTCCGCCACGGCGCAGGCCACGTTGTCCGGCGCGCCCGCCGCCCGCGCCAGCTCGATCAGCCCGCGCACGGCGGTGCCGGGGCCGTCCGCCCCGGCCAGCACCCGCGCCAGCTCCCCGCCGTCCACGACCGCCGACAGCCCGTCCGAGCAGAGCAGGTAGCGGTCGCCGGGCCGCGCGTCCCGCACGTCCACATCGGGCCCCGAGCCGTACGGGCCGTCCCCGGACAGCACCTTCAGGAGCATCGCCCGCTGCGGGTGCGAGAACGCCTCCTCCTCGGTCAGCGAGCCGTCGTCGATCATCGACTGGACCAGGCTGTGGTCGTGCGTGATCCGGAACAGCTCGCCCCCGCGCAGCAGGTACGCCCGCGAGTCCCCGATGTGCACCAGACCCAGCCGCGAGCCCGTCCACACCATCGCGGTCAGGGTCGTCCCGGACTCCTCCGGCGCCCCGCCGGCGCCGCTGCCCGCGACCGCCTCCCGCACCGCGAGCGCCGCCCGCTCCGCCGCGTCGTGCAGGACGTTCAGCAGCTCCGCCGCCGGTACCGCCCCCGGCGCTACCGGCTTCAGCGCCTCGATCGCCGCCGCGCTCGCCCCCGCACCGCCCGCGCCGAACCCGTCGGCGACCGCGAGCAGTCGGGCGTCGGCGTAGGCCGCGTCCTGGTTGACCGGCCGCACCGCACCCGTGTCGGTGCGGGCCGCGTAGCGGATTCCGAGTGTGCCCACCGATGTCATGACGTCCTCCGTCGACAGTTGGTCGATGAGGAAGGCCGCGAGGTCACGGCGGGCCGCCGTCTCCGCCTCGACGCGCGCCCAGTACGCCCGGATCGCCGCGGCGGCCGCGCCGGGTTCCAGCGCGATCACCTCCCTGATCCGGGCGAGCGGCATCCCGATCCGGCGCAGCCAGGCCACCAGCCGGGCCGTCCGCACCTGCGCCGGGTCGTAGTACCGGTAGCCGTTCACCGGATCGACCACGGCCGGCGGCAGCAGGCCCAGCTCGTCGTAGCGGCGCAGTGCCTTGGCGGACAGCCGGGACAGCCGGGCGAACGCCCCGATCGTCACCAGTGCCGCACCGAGGCCCCGCCCGTCGTCCGTCGTCACCGCACGCCTCCCCCAGCCGGGCGGACTTCCCGCCCCGGCACACTCGATCCTTGGCCTTCCCCCGTGGAGAAGGTCAAGGATCGACGACGAGCGCGCGGGGCGCGTACGGCCGGGGGAGGTCACTCCCGTGTGTAGAAGTAGTAGTACGCGGCGAGCAGTCCGCCGAGCCCGACGAACACCCCGAGTGCCGACGCGGCCAGGATGCTCGCACCGGACAGGCTGTACAGGAAGCCGATCGAGCCGCCGGCCAGCACCCCGTACGCCGCCGCCCGCAGTTCGCGCGGCAGCCGGTTCTGAATCCGGCCGAGCCCGAAGCAGAGCACGGCGAGCACGGCGCCGGAGACCAGTCCGAGGGCCAGCCTGGTCCCGGTGAGCACCCCGCCGCCGCGCACGATGGCGGTCGCGTAGCAGCCCAGGATCAGCCCGAGGGTGGCCGGAACGGCCCAGCTCATGACGGGACGGTGCCGGGTCGTACCGGGACGGGTCCGGGGGGACGCGTGCCGTCCGCGCGTCTGCGCCGAAGCGTGTGAGGCCATGGCAGAGAGCTCCTTCCGTCGCCCCCCGCTGTCCCTCCAGAGCACACCTGGACGGCCCGTCCGGCAACTCGGATGGCCCAGGGCCCGGGGCGCGGCGCCGCCATCCGGGATTCCCTGGAGGGGTGCGGACGTACTACTCGGTGGCCCTGTCGGCGGTACTGCTGGTGCTGCTGGCCGTCCTGGTGCCGCTCGGCGCGCTGTCCGCGTGGGTCGACCTGGAGATCGACGACACCGACCGGTACGTGGCCGCCGTCGCCCCGCTCGCCGGCGACTCCGACGTGCGGGACACCGTCGCCGATCTGATCACCGACAACGCCATGAAGCAGGTGGACGTCGGGCCGCTCCAGTCCACCGTCCGCGATTTCCTGCACCAGGCCGTGCGCTCCTTCACCACCACCGACGCCTTCCAGGCCGCCTGGACCGCCGCCAACCGCACGGCCCACGAGACGGTCACCGCAGCGCTGGACGGCAGCAGCGGCGAGAGCGTCACCATCGACCTGGCGCCCGTCACCGAGAAGGTGAAGAAGAACCTGGTGGACAACGGGGTGCCGTTCGCCGACCACATCCCCGTCCAGCACACGGACATCCAGCTGGTCTCCGCCGACCGCGCGGACCAGTTGCGGCAGACCTTCCAGTGGCTGCGCGCGGCGAGCGTCTGGCCCGCCGTCGGCACGCTCGTCCTCGCGCTGCTCGTCGTCGCGACGGCCTGGGTGCGCGGCGGGCCCTCCCGCGGCCTGTGCGCCGTGGCCGTCACGGGCGCCGGCTTCGCCCTGGGCGCGCTGCTGCTGCGCGGGCTGCTGGCGCTGGCCCGCAACCGCGTCCTGAACGAGGTCCCGGCGAGCGACAAGGCCGCGGCGGCGGCGGTCTACGACGCGCTGACCGCCTCCCTGCGCACCACGGTGTGGATCGTCCTCGGCGTCGGCGTGGCGGCAGCGGTGTGCGCGACGGCCGCGAGGTACCGGCGGCGGCGAACGGCGTGACGGGGCGGCGGGGCGTGCCGGGCTAGTCCGCGGGGCCCGGGCGGCCCGTTCCGCGCAGGCGCTCCATCTCGCGGCGGTCGCGTTTCGTCGGACGGCCCGCGCCCCGGTCGCGTACCGGGATCTGGACGGCCGCCTCGCGGGGCGGCGGGGGCGGGCTGTTGTCGATGAAGCACTCGGCCGCCACCGGCGGGCCCACCCGCTTCTTCACCAGCCTGGACACGACGACGATCCGGTCCCGGCCCGCGTGCCGCAGCCGCACCTCGTCACCGACGCGCACCGACTGCGCGGGCTTCGCCCGTTCGCCCGCGACCTTCACATGACCCGCCCGGCAGGCGGCAGCGGCCTGCGCACGGGTCTTCGTGAGCCGGACCGACCAGATCCAGACATCGACCCGGACGCTGCCCTCCGTCTGCGGAGCCTCACCGGAAACCATGCGTCCGACTGTATGCGGTGCGGGCGGCCGGCCCGCCCCCGCGTCAACTCCGCGCGCCCGCCACGCAGGTGACGTGCGCGTTCCGTCAACACCCGTACGCTTGCCCCGTCCCCGGCCGGGGCCCGGCCGACGGCACGGCCGTCCCGCCGTGCGGGCCGTGCCGCAGGGAGTCCTGATCCGGCCGCTAACCTTACGTATCCGCCCTGGCCAGGGATCAATTCCCGCAGTACGGACATTCATCGCAACCAACTCATGCGAAAGGCTCGCCCATGGGCATTCGGAGCTTGCTGCGCAAGGTGTTCGGCCGTGACCGCACGGAACAGGACGAGCAGACCACGGCCACGGTCCCGCCGCAGGGCGAGCGTTCCCGGCCCGCAGAGCCGGAGTCGGTGACGGTGGACGGGCCGGCGGCGGAGGCGGAGGCGGAGACACCCGTCCGGATCTCGGTCCCGGCCCCCGCGTCGTCGGACGACAGTGAACGGGCGGCGGCCGACCTGGTCGCAGCCGCCTTCGACAACCCGGCCCCGCCCACGGTCCCGGCCCAGGCGAAGGCGGAGCCGGAGCCGAAGCCGAAGCCGGAGCCTGCGGAACCGGCCGCGAAGACCGAGGCGGCACCGGAGCCGGTCACGGAGCCCGAGCCGGTGGCCGAACCGGTCGCGAAGGCCGAGCCGGTCGCGGAGCCCGAGCCGGAACCCGAACCGGTCGCGGAGGCCGAGGCCCCGGAACCCGCCGCCGAGGTCCCCGCCCCGGAGCCGGTCGTGGAGCCCGCGTCCCCCGAGCCGGCGCCCGAG
>NZ_JAKRGC010000113.1 GCF_022347745.1 Streptomyces sp. OfavH-34-F | reverse complement strand
CGGGCTGCTGGCCCGGCTCGGACGGCGGGCGGCGGGGAGGCTGGGGCTCCGGAGGGAGCGGTGTGCCCGCGCGCTCCCCGCGATGTGGCCGGTGCGGCCGGCCGCGCGGCGGGGGAGCGCGGGGCGGGAGAGTGCGGGGCGTCCCCGATAAACGGTGGTGCGTTCGCGGCGGGACCGGCATCCTGTGCGCCATGTTGATCAGGGAAGCCACCATCGAGGACTGGCCCGCCATCTGGCCGTTCTTCCACGACATCGTCGCCGCCGGCGAGACGTTCACCTATCCGCTCGACCTCCAGGAGGCCGACGCCGTCGGCTGGTGGCTCCTGAAGCCGCCGAACCGGACCGTGGTCGCGGTCGCCGACGACGGCACCGTCCTCGGCACGGCGAAGATGAACAACAACCACATGGGCAACGGATCGCACATCGCCAGTGCCAGCTACATGGTCGCCCCGGCCCACTCCGGACAGGGTGTCGGCCGGGCGCTGTGCGAGTACAGCATCGAGTGGGCGCGGGCCGAGGGGTACCGGGCCATGCAGTTCAACGCGGTGGTGGAGACCAACACGGCGGCCGTCCACCTGTACCGCTCCCTCGGCTTCGACGTCCTGGGCACGCTGCCCGAGGGATTCCGCCACCCCACCGAGGGCTTCGTGGGCCTCCACATCATGCACCGCCGCCTCTGACCCGGAAGGAGCCTGAGCCCGCTGTCCGGCATGTCCCAACCCGCCATGGTGTGGTGGCTGTTGTGACCCGGGAGGGCCTGTGGGGCGGGTGCCGGTCCATGGGGCGGGGGCAGTAACCTGCGCTGCACCGCCCGCTCGGGCGCGAAACATGTGCGGAGGAAATCCATGACCATACCCAGGAGATCGTGGCGCGCGACGGGCACGCTCGTCGCCGCCGCGGTGGTCGGCCTGACCGGCGCGGTCCTCACCGCCGGCCCGGCCGCAGCTCACACCCCCACCTGGGACGTGACCTGTGACCAGGTGAAGGTGCACCTCACCCAGTACAACCCCGAGGTGTCCAACGAGGTGACCATCACCGTCGACGGCAAGGACCTGCTGCCGACGGAGAAGTTCGGCAGGGAGTTCGAGAAGACCGTCGCCCTGCCGGACCACGACCAGCCCGTGGCGGTCCGTCTGGTCGTCAAGGCCGGTGACGGCGAGCGCTACTCGAAGGACGAGACCAAGCAGGCGCCCGCCTGCGAGGAGAGCACCCCGCCCCCCTCCACCCCCTCGCCCAGCCCGACCGAGACGAAGCCGTCCGAGACGCCGACCACGGCGTCCCCGAGCCCGTCCGACACGCCGAGCGAGTCCGCCTCGCCGTCCGCGCCCGGCGCGGCCACGCCGAGCCCGAGTTCGCCGGACCTGGCGGAGACCGGTTCGTCGTCCACCACGCCGATCATCGGCGGCGCCGCCGTGGCCGTGCTCCTGGCCGGCGGCGGCATCATGTGGTCGGTGCGCAAGCGCCGTACCGCGCAGCACTGACGCTGCCCGGCCCGCCCGTGCGCCCTGACGTCCACGGCGCACGGCCGGGCCGGTGACGGGGCGCACCGTCGCGCAGGACGTGACGGTGCGCCCCCACCGCCCCCACGCATTTCCCACGGCTGTCCGCCCGGCCGGGGTGCCGGTGCCCGCCGGTGCCGTCCGCGCGCAGCGCCGGGCTACGGTCGCGTCTCCCGGGGGCCGATCTCGCACCAGACCGCCTTGCCCTCGCCCCGGGGCTCGATGCCCCAGCGGGCGGTGAGGGCGTCGAGCAGCAGCAGCCCCCGCCCCGAGGTCGCGGTTTCGCCCGGCGAGCGGCGGCGGGGCCAGGCGCTGGACCGGTCCTGGACCGAGAGACGGACCCGGCGGACCGGTTCGGGCAGCACCTCCAGGGTGAGGACCGCCCCGCCCTCCGTGTGCAGCAGCACGTTCACCAGCAGCTCCCCGGTGACCAGTTCGGCGTCGTCCGCGAGGTCGGCCATGTCCCAGTCGGACAGGGCCTGGCGCACGATGGTCCGGGCCTCGGACAGCCCCTCCGGGTCGGCCTGGTGGATGTACTGGTGCAGGCGCGGCGCGCGCGGCGAGCCCGGGTCCGGGCTGCGGCGCAGGACGAGCAGGGCGACGTCGTCCCCCGAGCCCCAGCGCTCCCACAGCCGGTCCGAGAGGTGGTCGGCCAACGCCTCGGCACCCGCCGGGCCCGCGCTGACCTCCGTGATCAGGGTGCGGACCCCCGCGTCGATGTCGGCGCCGGGCTCCTCCACCAGGCCGTCCGTGTACAGGACCAGCGTCTCGCCCGGCACCAGGTCGAGCCGGGTCTCCGGGTACTCCTCGTCGCCGAAGTCGGTGGAGATGCCCAGAGGCATGCCGCCGCGCACCCGGGGACTGCCGACCCGGCCGTCCATGTGCCGGATCAGCGGCCCGAAGTGGCCGGCCCGGACGACCCGCACGGTGCCGGTCCCCAGGTCGACCTGGGCGTAGGCGCAGGTGGCGAACCGGTCGGTGTCGAGTTCCGCGAGGAAGCGGGAGGCGCGGGCCAGCACCGTCGAGGGAGGGTGCCCCTCGGCGGCGTACGCGCGCAGGGCGATCCGCAGCTGCCCCATGATCGCCGCCGCGTGGGTGTCGTGGCCCTGCACATCGCCGACGACGATCCCGCAGCGGCCCTTCGGCAGGGCGATCACGTCGTACCAGTCGCCGCCGACCTGGCGGCCGCTCCACGCCGCGTGGTAGCGGACGGCGATCTCACCGCCCTCGATGTCGTGGATGCGGCGCGGCAGCATCGCGGCCTGGAGCCCGGTGGCGAACTCGCGCTCCTCGTCGAACAGCTTGGCCCGCTGGAGCGACTGGGCGACGATCGCGGCCAGCCCCAGACACAGATTGCGTTCGTCGGCGGTGAAGGTGGTGCGGTGGCGGTAGAAGAGGGCCAGCCCTCCGATGGTCCTGGCCTGGGCGATCAGCGGCAGATAGGCCGCCGCCTCGAACTTCAGCCGTTCGGCGTGCGGCTCCAGCGCCGGATAGCGCCGGGTCAGCGCCGCCAGGGAGCCGGAGAACCGGGGCTGCCCGCTGAGCACGGTGTCGGCCAGCGGGAACCGGGGATCGAGCCGGCCCCCGCCCAGCTCGTGGAGGACCTTCGGTGACTCGCCGCTCAGCGCGATCACGTCCAGCGCGGAGTTGTCCAGCAGCGCCAGCACGAGCCCGTCCGTGCCCAGCCGGGACGTCCCGCCGGGACCGGTGAGGGCGGCGGTCACGTCGTCGACCGTGACCGCCCGCGCCAACGCGCTCGTTGTCTGTTCAACGATTCCGGTCTGGCGGCGGCGGCGCTTCTCCAGTTGCAGCACGAAGTCCGAATGGGTGACCTCGGCCGTCGCGTCGCGCACCAGGCCGATCACCCGGCGCGCCCGACCGTCCCCGCCGCGCAGGATGCGGCCCTGGACATGCGTCCACTGCTCCCGGCCGTCGGCGAGCCGCACCCGGAAGTGGACGCTGTACGCGTTGTGCCCGCCTTTGACCGCCTCCTCCGTCGCGGCGTCCAGCCGGGCCCGCTCGTCCGGCTCCAGCACATCCGCCAGCGTCTCCGGACGCGCGTCGAACGAGGCCGGATCCAGGCCGAAGACCAGCAGCCCGGCCGTGTCGATGTCCAGCGTCCGGGCGTCGAGATCCCACTCGAAACTCCCCGTCCGGTTCAGGGCGAGCCGCTCCGCCGTGCCGGTCTCGCCCGCGGGCGCGCCCTCCGCGGGCCGGCCGGGCGGGCCGGGGACCGGCGGCCGGTTCTGATCGGTCATGCCAGCTCCGAGGAGGGTCGTCCGGCGGGTCCGCCGTGCGGCGGACCTCAATTGTCCGGCCGCTCCGGCACGCCTGCCACAGCGGAGACGGCGGCCGCGCGCCGTACCCCTCGTCCCCGCCCCGGCGGGGAGCCGCGCACAATGGCAGCGGAAGACCGCCCCCGACCGGGGCCGTACCACCCCAGGGCCGACCGGAGCGCACGCATGAACCACGAGGACCCCGTCCTGTCGCACACCGAAGGACGCGTCCGCCACCTCACCCTCAACCGGCCGCGCGCCCTGAACGCGCTGAACCACGCCATGGTGCGGCTCCTGGCCGACGCGCTCGACGCCGCGGAGGCGGACGAGGCCGTCACCGCCGTGCTGCTCACCGGCGCGGGGGAGCGGGGGCTGTGCGCGGGCGGCGACATCCGCGCCGTCCGCGACGACGCACTCGCCGGAGGCACCGCCTCGCTGGACTTCTGGCGCGACGAATACCGGCTCAACGCACGCATCGCCCGCTTCCCCAAGCCCTACGTCGCGCTGATGGACGGCATCGTGATGGGCGGCGGCGTCGGGGTCTCCGCCCACGGCTCCGTCCGCATCGTCACCGAGCGCTCCCGCGTCGCCATGCCGGAGACCGGGATCGGCTTCGTGCCGGACGTCGGCGGAACGTATCTGCTGGCGGCCGCACCCGGCGAACTCGGCACCCACCTGGCCCTCACCGGCGACCCGGTCGGCGCGGCCGACGCCCTGCTCTGCGGCCTCGCCGACCACTTCGTGCCCGCCGAAGGGCTCACCGCGCTCGTGGCCGCCCTCGCCGCGTGCACCACGCCCGAGGAGATCACCGCGACCGCGCAACGGCATGCGCGCCCCGCGCCCGACGGTGAGCTGGCCGGCCACCGCGGCTGGATCGACGCCTGCTACGCCGCCGACACGGTCGAAGAGATCGTCGACCGCCTCGCCGGCCACGGCGACCCCGCCGCCAAGCAGGCCGCCGAGACCATCCTGGCCAAGGCGCCCACCTCGCTCAAGGTCACCCTCGAAGCCCTGCGCCGGGCGCGCCGTCTCGACGGCCTGGAAGCGGTCCTGGACCAGGAGTTCCGTGTCTCGACGGTCGCCTTCGCCGGACGGGACCTGATCGAAGGCGTCCGCGCCCAGATCGTGGACAAGGACCGCGACCCCCGCTGGCAGCCGGCGCGGCTCGCCGAGGTCACCGACGAGGACGTGGCGCGCCACTTCGCGCCCCTGGGCGACCGCGAACTCGGCCTCGCCCCGTTGCCCGGGGAGTCATCCGAGGGGTGAACTCCTCAGTGACCGCGGCCCGTCGTGCTCGGCCGGAGCGAGCTGACCAGTTCGAAGAAGCGGGTCTCGTTGCCCGAGAGCCCCGCGCGCCGCAGCGCCCCGTCGGCCTCCTCCATGGGCGAGGTGAGCAACGGCAGGTACAACGGGGTGTCCTCGGGGTCGGACAGGGCCGCGCGGGTGGCCTCCAGTAAACGGACATACGCCTGCGCCGCCGCGAGTTCGTCCTTGCGCATATCAGCATCTCCAGGTCAGAGGTGTCGTACCCACCAGCATCCCCCATGGGTCTGACAAGCCGCCGCCGGTGCCGGGCGCGGCACGGCTTCTATCGGCCGTCCGGCGGACGCCCGCCCGCCGGCGGTTCGACCTCCAGGAACCGCCGGCCGCGCGGCCCCCGGTACAGCAGCGCGGTCCAGCCCAACTCCCGCAGCGCCTCGGCGCACCGGGGCAGTTCGCGCTCCTCCTCGTACGCCGCCCCGCTGCCGGCCGGCCCCAGCCACTCCACCCGCGCCGTCCCCGGTGCCGGACCGGCCGCCACCCGGTACCCCTTGGCCGTACGCCGTCCTGACGGGTCGACGGCCGAAGCGGGCAGCCCCGCCGCCTCCAGCGCCAGGGCCACGGCCCGTACCGGGCGGTGCAGTTCCCACGACGCGGGCACGGCCTCGGGGTCGGGCCGCCCGCCGTTCGCCAGCCGCCTGATCTGCAGCAGCCCGGCGAGCGCCGACCGCACCGAGGCGGCCCGCTCCGGCCCCTCCGCACCGGCCGGCGGGCCGTCCCCGGTGGCCGGTTCGAACCCGCCCGCCTCCTCGGCACCCATCCGCAGCCCCTCCGCACCCTCGCCGAACCGTGTCCCGGCCAGTGTGCGCCGCCCCACCGACAACGGCCGCCCGCACCGGGGGCGCGAGGGGCCGCGCGCCGGGCGGATAGGCTGCTGTGCCGCTCATGAACCCCGCGCCCCGGAGGATTTCCGCACCGTGCCCGACAACGACCGTGCCGCCCTCCGCGCCGACTGCGCCAACTGCTTCGCCCTGTGCTGCGTCGCGCTGACCCTGACGCGCTCCGCGGACTTCGCCGTCGACAAGGCGGCGGGCACGCCCTGCCGCAACCTCCGGGACGACTTCCGCTGCGGCATCCACGCCGGACTGCGCACCGAGGGCTTCCCCGGCTGCACGGTCTACGACTGTTTCGGCGCGGGCCAGAAGGTGTCGGTGGAGATATTCGGCGGCCGCGACTGGCGTACCGCCCCGGAGACCGCCGGGCAGATGTACCGGGTCTTCCCCGTCGTCCGCCAGCTCCACGAACTCCTCTGGTACCTCACCGAGGCCGCCGCCCTGGCCCCGGCCCGCTCCCTGCGCGGCGAGATCCGCCGCGCCGTCGAGGCGACCGAGGACCTGACCCGCCTGGACGCCGACGCCCTGGAAACCCTGGACGTGGCCGCCCACCGGGGCGAGGTCGCCGTGCTGCTCGGGCGCGTCAGCGAACGCGTCCGCGCCACCGCCCCCGGCCGCAGGAAGCGCGACCACCGGGGCGGCGACCTGATGGGCGCCCGGCTCCGGAAGGCGGACCTGCGGGGCGCCGATCTGCGCGGCGCCTACCTCATCGCGGCCGACCTCGGCGGCGCCGACCTGCGCCTCGCGGACCTCATCGGCGCCGACTTCCGGGACGCGGACCTGTCGGGCGCCGACCTCACCGGGGCGATCTTCCTGACCCAGGCCCAGGTGAACGCGGCGCGGGGGAGCGCCGCCACCCGGCTGCCGGCCTCGCTCGCCCGCCCCGCGCACTGGGGCGGGTGAGCGCGTCAGGCGTCCGGGGACTCCAGCACCGCCTTCAGGCGTTCCAGCGTGGCGCGGATGTTCAGGCGCTGGAACTCGGCGAAGGTGTGCCCCCGGGTGACCAGCCGGTCGAAGGCACCGGCCACGGCATCGGGCCAGGCGCGGCGGTCGTCGGTCCACGTCTCCGTGACGCGCGTACCGCCCTCCACCGCCTCGAAGCGGTACTCCCAGGTGGCGATCGGGGCGCGCAGCAACGGCCGCCGCGCACCGATCGCGTGGACCCGGAACGCGAACCGCCGGCCCGGATCGGCCGCCGTCACCGTGCACCGCGTCGTCCACCGCATCGCGCCCCGCTGGTTCCGGCCGTCGAAGACCATCCCCACGTACGCCTCCCGGCGCCCGCCCCGGACCCGCGCGCCCAGGTTCTCCGGGCTCCAGCGGCCCATCGCCGTGGGGTCGCTGAGCCGGGCGTACACCTCCTGCGGTGCTGCGTGCACGACGATGCTGTCCGACACGGACAGGGTGCGGGGCATGGAGCACTCCGTTTCCGCGGCCGGCCGAGGTCACCGCGGGCGCCGGACCGGCCGCACCGCCGACGGGCTCCCGCCCCCACACCTTACTGACGGGTCACCTAGGATTCGGAGGCGGGGAGTGACGCATCCGGCATCCGGGGCGAGAACGCCCTGCGGCCGTGGTTCGTTGCACAGACGTCGTATCCGGAACACGCCGACGACCGACCGAGGAGCCCGCACATGCCCAGCCGTACCGATCCCGCCCGTACCGATTCCGGCAGTGCGGACCGCACCCGGCTCGTCGAAGGGCTGATGGAACGGTTCCCGCACGTCCCGCGCGAGGCCGTCATCAAGGAGGACCTGCTGCGCGGCGGCCTGGCCTTCGACGCGTCGGCGCTCAGCGACAACGAGGACGGCGACGTCAAGCCGAAGTCGTACTTCATCTTCTCGTTCGACCACGGCACCCTGCCCGAGCTGGGCGAGGCCGCGCTGCGCCGCCCGCCCGAGGAGATCGTGCTCACCGGCGGCCCGTACGAACTGCGGCGCACCGTCGTCTCGGTGCGGGTGAACCCCGCGTCCCCCTACCGCGTCGCCGCCGGGGACGACGGCATGCTCGGGCTCTACCTCGACGGCCGCCGGATCGCCGACGTCGGCCTGCCGCCCATGCCGGACTACTACCGGCACACCCTGGCCAACGGCAAGTCCGTGATGGAGGTCGCTCCGACCATCCAGTGGGGCTACCTCGTCTACCTCACCGTCTTCCGCGTCTGCCAGTACTTCGGCGCGAAGGAGGAGTGCCAGTACTGCGACATCAACCACAACTGGCGCCAGCACAAGGCGGCGGGCCGCCCGTACACCGGGGTCAAGCCCGTCGAGGAGGTGCTGGAGGCGCTGGAGATCATCGACCGCTACGACACGGCGAAGAGCTCCACGGCGTACACCCTCACCGGTGGCGCCATCACCTCGCACATCGGCGGCCGGGACGAGGCGGACTTCTACGGGCAGTACGCCCAGGCCATCGAGGAGCGTTTCCCGGGTCGCTGGATCGGGAAGGTCGTCGCCCAGGCCCTGCCCAAGGCCGACGTCCAGCGGTTCCACGACTACGGCGTGAAGATCTACCACCCCAACTACGAGGTCTGGGACCGCCGGCTGTTCGAGCTGTACTGCCCCGGCAAGGAACGCTACGTCGGCCGGGACGAGTGGCACCGCCGCATCCTGGACTCCGCCGACGTCTTCGGTGCCCGCAATGTGATCCCCAACTTCGTGGCCGGGGTGGAGATGGCCGAGCCGTTCGGCTTCACCACGGTGAAGGAAGCCATCGACTCCACCACCGAGGGTCTGCGCTTCTTCATGTCGCACGGCATCACCCCGCGGTTCACCACCTGGTGCCCGGAGCCCACCACTCCGCTCGGCCGGACCAACCCCGACGGGGCGCCGCTGGAGTACCACATCCGGCTGCTGGAGTCCTACCGGGCGACGATGGAGGAGTTCGGGCTCAGCTCACCCCCCGGCTACGGCCCGCCCGGCGCCGGGAACGCCGTGTTCTCCGTCAGCTCCTTCATGGACAGCCTGCCGGCCGCGCCGGAGGCGGAGTGAGCGCCCGCGCCTGCTGAGCGCGACACCCGACAGCCCTGACACCGCCGGGGCGCGTTCCGGCCTGCGCGTGTGTGCCGGAGTGCGCGCCCCGGCACACACGCGCATTCACGCTTCCCGCACGGGTGAATGAAGGATTCGGCGGGAAGAAACGGAACAGATCAACCCACTTGTGAATGAGGCGGTGCCCATGCTGCACGGTGTCGATGTCAGTTCCCATCAGTCCTCGTTCGACACGGACGGGCTCGACTTCGTCTTCATCAAGGCGACCGAGGGCCGTTCCTACGTCAACCCTCGCCTCTCCGAGCAGACGAAACGCGCCCGCGACGCCGAGTGCGTCGTCGGCTTCTACCACTTCCTGTGGCCGGGGAACATCGCGGCCCAGGCCGAGTACTTCCTGAGCAAGTCACCCGAGAAGGCGGGCGATCTGCTCGCCGTGGACTGGGAGCAGAACGGCGAGGGCACCCGCCCGAGCAACGCCGAGAAGGACCGCTTCATCCGCGAGGTCAAGCGCCTGCGCCCGCACCACCGCGTCCTGCTCTACTGCAACCGCTACTTCTGGCTGAACCACGACACCACGTCGTACGCCGGGGACGGACTGTGGATCGCCGACTACGTCAAGGCGGGCCACCCCCGCATCAAGGCGTCGTGGCGCATCCACCAGTACACCGACCGGCCCCTCGACAAGGACGTCGCCCACTTCTCCTCGCGCGCGGCCATGCGCGCCTGGGCCCGGAAGTGACCGCGCGCACCGCTCAGTACGACTGCAACTCGACGAGATTCCCCTCCGGGTCGCGTACGTGAGCGGTGCGCAGGCCCGGCCCCCACTCCGGGCGGTCGCAGGCCGCGACCGCCAACTCGGCGCCCTGGCCGAGGCAGAGCGCCAGAGCGGCGTCCACGTCGTCCACCCGGCAGACGAACATCGACCGGTCCTGTGCCGGCGGGGCCTGGGCGGGCAGGTCCGCCGTCCCGGCCACCGCCGCCATCGCCGCGCGGTCGAACAGCACCAGCACCCCCTGGCCGTCCACGTCCCAGTGCGCGTACGGGCCCGACGCGCTGCCACTGGCCCGTACCGCGCCCACGAGCGGGGGCAGTACGGCGTCGTAGAAGCGGAAGCAGTCGGCGAACCGGCCGGTCAGCAGGCGGGGATGCAGCGCGTCCACGACGACTCCTTTAGTAGGTGTGCACCCATCATGGGAGCGGCCCTACGATATACCGATGAACGAGACCCCGCCCAGCCTCCTGGGACTCACCACCTACCTCATGTCCAAGACCGGCAAGACGGCGCGCGGCCTGCTCGCCGACCGGCTGGCCGAGCGCGGGCTGCGGCTCTGGCACATGGCCGTGCTCGCCGCCCTGCGCGACTTCGGCCCCCATGTGCAGCGGGAACTCGCCACGCGGCTGTCGATCGACCGCAGCGACGTCGTCAAGATCGTGGACGGGCTCGGCGGCGTGGACCTGGTGGAGCGGGCCCGCGACACCACCGACCGGCGCCGGGTCACGGTCACCGTCACCCCGGCCGGCCGCGCCCTGCTGGAGAGTCTGGAGGCCGAGGCGCTGGCCGTGCAGGAGGAGGTGCTCGCCCCGCTCGACAGCAGCGAACGCGCCCAGCTCACCGCCCTGTTGCGCCGGGTGCACGACGGGGCGCGGGAGAGCGAGCCGGCCCGGCCAGGTCGCTGACGGATTCCGCGCGCCGGGTGCGGCAGACTTCTCCGGTGACCACACCCGCGGCGCAGCCGCCTCGTGACCGTGCGCTCGGGCGCGGTATCTCCACCCTCATCCCGCAGGCCGCACCCGCCACCCCCGCCGAGCGGGCGGCGGCCGTGCTCACGGCGATGCGGACCGTTCCGGTACGCGTCGGCGTGCTCCAGGCGGCCATCGTCCTGCTGGAGGAACGGGTGCGCGCCACCGACGACGAAGCGGAACGCGCGGCCGCCGCGACCACCGTGGCCATGCTCCGCAGCGCCATCGGCCAAGCAGGCTGACCGGCTGCTGCTCGCTCCCGCCGAATTCCCTTGGACCCGTGCGCGGAAGCGAGTCATCATGATCACCGCTTCTCTTCGGAAGCGGTGACCGAGAGGCAGTGGGAACGCGTTGACGCAGAGCGGTGTGTACAGGACGACGAGCGGACGTGTACGCGGACGCGCCCCGGCCGACGGGATCGTCGCCGTCCTCGGAGTCCCCTACGCCGAACCGCCGTTCGGCGAGAACCGGTTTCGCGCCCCCCGCCCGCGCACCCCCTGGTCGGGAGTCCGCGACTGCACGGAGTTCGGCCCCGTCGCCCCGCAGTCCGCCGAACTGCCGGGCGCGCCCTCCTGGTCACCGGGCGACGAGGACGTCCTGACCCTCAACATCTGGGCCCCCGAGGCCGCGCCGGGCCCGCTGCCCGTGCTGGTCTGGCTGCACGGTGGCGCCTACACGTTCGGGTCGAGCGCCCAGCCGGACTTCGACGGCACGGCGCCGGCCCGCACCGGTCTCGTGGTGGTCACCCTCAACTACCGTCTCGGCTTCGAGGGCTTCGGGCACGTCCCCGACGACGGCCGCGGCGCCTTCCCGCCCAACCGGGGGCTGCTCGACCAGATCGCCGCCCTGGAATGGGTCCGCGACAACATCGCCGCCTTCGGGGGAGCGCCGGACAACGTCACCGTGGCCGGGCAGTCGGCCGGAGCCACCGCGGCCGTCTGCCTGATGGTGATGGACGCCGCCCGCGGCCTCTTCCGCCGGGTGATCGCCCACAGCGCGGTCGGCTCCTGCTTCGCCCCCGAACTCGCCGAGCGCGTCACGGAGCGCGTGGCCGCCGCCGCGGGGGTGCCGGCCACCGGGCCCGCCCTGGCCGGCGCCTCCCCGCAGGCGCTCGTCCGGGCCGCCGACGCGGTCGCCGAGGAGTGCCGGACGGACCCCGGCGCCGGTTCGCTCCACTGGGATCCCGTCCTGTACGGACCGGTCGCCGACGGGCACGTCCTGCGCGGCGAGCCGCTGGACCTGGTCGCCGCCGGAGCCGCCCGCGACATCGGCCTGCTGGTCTGCCACACGACCGAGGAGTACTGGCTGATGGACGCCGTGGGGGCCGTCTCCGACGTCGCCACGGACGAGCGGCTGCACCGCTTCGCCGCCGACCTCGGCCTCCCCGCCGGCCTCGTCGAGGAGTACCGCGCCCTCCTGCCCGGCGCCGGACCGCACGAACTCCACCTCGCCCTGTACGGGGACCTGCTGTTCGGTGAGTACAGCAGCCGGCTCGCCGACGCCCACGAGGCGGCGGGCGGACGCGTCTTCCTCTCCCGGTTCGACCGCAAGGACGCCGGGGTCCGCGCCTGGCACTGCGCGGACGTGCCGTTCGCCTTCGGCAACGTGGACGAGGAGTGCGTCCGGTTCCTGATCGGCGGCGCGGAACCGGGGGCCGGCGACCGGGCCCTCGCGCGGCGGATGACCGCGGCCTGGGGCGGGTTCGCGACGAGCGGCGACCCCGGCTGGCGGCCGGGCACCCGCGACATCAGGGTGTGGGGGACACCCGACCGTACGGCGGCCTCCGGCCACTGGCGGGACGTCGAGGCCCTCCGCGCCCTGTGGGCCGCGTACACCTACCGCCCCGTCCGGTCCTGACGGGGCGGGCGGGGCGGGGGCTCACATGGGGGGCAGCCGCAGCGGCCCGCGTCCCTCACGGACCTTGCCGACATGGCGCAGCCCGCCCACCGGCTTCCCCGACAGGTCCGTGGTCACCAGCACCGCCCGGTCGCCCAGGCACGACTTCTCGCCGTCCGGCTCCTCGCAGTACAGGACATAGCCCGTGACCCGGTCCACCGTGCCCGGCTCCAGCCGCCACACCCACTCGTAGTCGCTCACCCGGACCCGGGGGTGCTCGGCCCTGAGCAGGTCCCCGACGGCGCCGTGGACGGCCGCGGCGAACTTCTGCCGCTCCTTGAAGGGCCGGACGATCCGGGCGCTGCCCGACGACGGGTCCACTCGCCCGTCCACCGCCCCGAAGCCGACGCTGTAGTAGGCGTGCGAGCCGAGGGAGGCGAGCAGCGAGCTTCCGCTCAGGCGCATCGCGGTCGGCTGCTTCTTCGCGCCCTGGTGCCGCTTCGCGGCGACGGCCGGGGAGACCACGTTCACCGACGCGCCCCGCACCGCGCCGCCGTCCTTCCCGCCCGCCGCCTCCTTCCACTTCCGGGCGCACCCGCCGAGTTCCCCGATCCGGGCGCTCACCGTGGAGTTGGTGAGGGAGGCGGCGATCCAGGGCGCACCGGTCTGCGGATCGACGGCGAGCACCTCGTGCCCGCAGGCCCGGAACGAGTTGACGACGGCCCGCAGCGCGTCCGCCTCCTGCCGTCCCTTCTCGATCGCCTGGTCCAGCACCTCCCGGCAGTCATGGGTGTTGCAGGTGCCTGCCTCGGCGTCCACCCGGATCCGGACCACCGCGTCCGGGTCGTCGGTGACCGCGAAGACGACTTCCGAACCGCTGGACTTCGGCAGCAGCGTGTGCGCCTCGATCACCCGGAGGACGCCGGGATGGTGGGCGGCGGCCAGCTTCTCGGCGTACGCGCGGTCCTCCTTCGTGGTGGTCACCAGACCGCACCCCGTGAGCGCCAGCGCCAGCGCGCCCGTCAGCATCCCGGTCACCGCCGCAGCCCCGGTCCGGCGCCGTCCCCGTGCTCCGCTCATCCCGCCGCTCCCCGCCCTGTGTTCCGGCCCCGCCCGATCGCGGACCCCTGGTACGTCCGGTGTGACAGTAGGACGGGGAGGCGTGCGGGGGATGAGTACACCTACTCAGCGGGCGGCCCGTACAACCGCTCCTGTGATTGGCATGGACCTGCTAACAACTCTTCGCTACAGTCCGGAACGGCACAGTCTGAGAGCGCTCTCAACAGCCGCCTCGGACGCTGCTGTTCCTCCCCCACCCAGCCGGAACAACAGAAGGGCCACGACCGTGAGACGCTCCACAGCCTTGAGGACCGCCCTGTCCGCCGTACTCCTCCTCGGTGCCTGGGCGGGTGCCGGCCTGCCCGCCGCGTCCGCCGCGGACACCCCCGCCGCGACCACCCGCACCGAAGCACCGGCCTCCGACGGCCTGCTCGCCGCCATGCGCAAGGACCTCGGTCTGACGGCCGGCCAGGCCAGGGCCAGGCTCGCCGCCGAGAAGACCGCCACCGCGCTCCAGCCCGAGGCCCGCCGCGCCGCCGGAGCGGCCTACGGCGGCTCCTGGTTCGACCCGGCCACCGGCGATCTGACCGTCGCCGTCACCGACACCGGCCGGGCGGCAGCGGTCCGGGCCACGGGCGCCGCCGTGCGCATGGTGACCCACACCGCCCGCGCCCTGGACGCGGTCAAGGCGCGCCTCGACACGCTGGACGCGCCCACGGGCGTCAGCAGCTGGCACGTCGATCCGCGCGGGAACACGGTCGTCGTCGGCGTCGTCGCCTCCCGGCAGGCCGACAACGATGTCCGCACCTTCCTGCGCGAGGCCCGCGCGGCCGGGCCCGTCACCGTGGAGCGGGTCACCGAGGCACCGCGTACCTTCGCCGCCGGAACCGTCGGCGGCGACCCCTACTACACGGGCAACGTACGCTGCTCCATCGGCTTCTCCGTCTACGGCGGCTTCGTCACGGCCGGCCACTGCGGCCGGGCCGGGGCCGCCGTCAGGGGCTGGGACGGCTCCGCGATCGGCAACTTCCAGGGCTCGTCCTTCCCCGGCGACGACTACGCGTGGGTGAGCGTCGGCAGCGGCTGGTGGACCGTCCCGGTGGTCCTCGGCTGGGGCACCGTGTCCGACCAGCTGGTCCGGGGCTCCAACGTGGCTCCGATCGGGGCCTCGGTCTGCCGCTCCGGCTCCACCACGCACTGGCACTGCGGCAGCGTCCTCGCCACCAACGAGACGGTGAACTACAGCGACGGCGCCGTCTACCAGATGACCAAGACCAGCGTCTGCGCCGAACCGGGCGACTCCGGCGGCTCCTTCATCAGCGGGGACCAGGCCCAGGGCGTCACCTCGGGCGGCTGGGGCAACTGCTCCTCCGGCGGCCAGACCTGGCACCAGCCGGTCAACGAGATCCTGAACCGCTACGGGCTGCGCCTGCACACCGCCTGACCCGCACCGCGCGACCGACGGGGCCCGCCGATCCGTCCGGCGGGCCCCGTCACACGTCCCCGCCGGACGGTTCGCCGAGCCGCAGGTCGATGAACGGCACCGTGTCGCCCGGCAGCACGTACCGGTCCGTCTCCACGAACCCGTGCCGCAGCGCGAACCGCAGCCCGTCCGGGTTGGACTCCAGCACACAGGTCTCGATCACCTCGGCACCCAGCTCACGGGCCAGCTCCAGCCCGTGGGCGTACAGCAGGGCGCCGAGCCCCCGCCGGCGGAACGCGGGCAGAATGCGCGCGATCACGGTCGCCACCCGGGTGTCCGCACCGGGCGGGCGCACGGTGGAACAGCCCACCAGCACGCCGTCCAGGCGGGCCAGGGACAGCACGTTGCGCCCGGCGCGCTCGGACACCTGCGCGAACGACAGCGGGGCGGTGGGCACGACGGTGTTGTGCACCGACCGCCAGTCCCGGAGCGAGGCGTCACCGTCGACCCGTTCGATAAGAAGATCACTCATCGCGTCAGGAAACCGTCGCCGCGTCCAGCCGTCAACCGGCTTCGGCCTGCGGCCCCGCGCGGCGCGGGGCCGCAGGACCGGCGCCTAGGCGCTCACGGAGCACGCAGCACCGGAGTGCTCGCGTGGGCGCGGCGGGCCCCGGCGTGGAAGAGGAGGACGATCAGGCGGGCGCCGGGGGCGGTCATGGGCTGCGCCGCACACATCGTCACCCAGCCGGGGCCCTCGATGGCATGGTGCACGGGCCGCTCGTCGCCGTCCGGGTGGATATGCGCCCCGCCCGACTCCCAGATCGGCGCACAGCGCGGGTCGGCGAGCACGTCCTGTTCGAGGCGGCGCAGCACCTCGTCGTCGGGGCGGCCGGCCAGCGCCGCCCGCAGCTGGGGCACGACCAGCGGGGCCCAGGCGGTGTCCCAGTCGAGGAGCATGGAGCGTCCCTGCTCCTCCAGGAGCATCCACCGCATCAGGTTGGTGGGCACCCGCTCACCGGGGAACAGGCGGGCGAACTCGCGGTTGTGCGCCACGAGTTCCCACGAGGCGTCGGTGATGTACGCGGGATGGGTCATCCCGTCCATCGCCTCCTGCCACACCCCCGGCACCTCCTTGCCCGAGCGGGCGTTGAGCGGGCCGGGAGGGTCGCCTATCCCGGCGTACCGGCACAGCGAGACCCACTCCTGCTCGTTGAGGGCGAAGAGCACGGCCACGTCGCGCAGGAACCCGGGGTCGGGGCGCGGCCAGGCCCCGGACTCCAGCCGGCGGTAGGTGCCGGGGGTGCGGTGCAGCAGCTGGTCGACCTGGTGCTGCGCCAGGCCCGGCGCGCGGCGCCCCTGGCGGGACGGGCGCTGGAAGCCGTGCCAGGTGGGGTCGATCCGCGCGCGACAGGCTCTCAGCAGGGTTCTCAGTGCCGTCTTGTCGGTGTTGGTCATGCCATCAAATCCCCCGCTTCATGGGCCACGTTGCGCGGGCGTGAGCCTAATTGGCGCGACGTGGCTTAGCGCTAAAAACTGGACGTGGAAAACAGCCTGTCCGTCCTCCCATACTGGAGCGCGTCAGCCGGTGGTGTGCGGCCTTCCGGGGCGGCGGACCCACGGTTGACGTGCGGTCTTCCTGCTGCCCTCTCCTGGCAACGGGTGCAGCCGGAATTCCGTGCCCGTCCAGAACGGTGGCGGGAAGGGCTTGACGAGCGGCCCGTATTTCGCCCCTGCGGGGCGAGGGAGGCGTACGGTCCGCTGATCTGGCTCTTTCCGTCATCCACCTCGGGCCTCCGGGTCCGGGGCGGGGCGGAGCCCGGTGCGGCCGGCAGCCCCCCTGCCGGCCGCACCCTTTTCATGACCGCGCCCACTGCTCCATCCGGAGCCGTCCTTACTCCGTCGGGGGCCACGGACCGGGCGCCGGCGGCGAGTTCCCCCGGCATTGCGCGCGACGCGAACTCGTTGCTCTCTGGTGGAGAGCGGTTTCGCCATGTAGCGTCACCACTGGAAGTCGTGGTTCGCACAAACCGCCCGTGCTCCGGCGCGGGCGCCTTGCTGTGCAGGGGGCGGACCGCGATGCAGTGGGACCGCGTGGTGCGGCTCCCGATATCGACTGAGAGGCACCGGCATGGCCAGCGGAACCGTCAAGTGGTTCAACGCCGAAAAGGGTTTCGGCTTCATCCAGCAGGACGGCGGCGGGCCGGACGTCTTCGCGCACTACTCGAACATCAACGCCACCGGCTTCCGTGAGCTTCAGGAGGGCCAGGCGGTGACCTTCGACATCACGCAGGGCCAGAAGGGCCCGCAGGCGGAGAACATCACGGCCGTCTGAGGCCGCGAGCAGTACCGTCCGGCCCCCCGGCGGCGCACAGGCGCCACCGGGGGGCCGGACGCGTGAACGGTGCCGGCCGTCTCAGTCGGCGGCCTTGTCCGGCCCCTCCCCGTCGGTGCCCCCGGACGCAGCCGGCGCAGGCACCGTGTACATGGCGGCGCCCTGCTGGAGCCCCTTGCCCACCGCGCCCCGCTTCACCAGGGTCTCCAGCGTGTTGCGCACCACCTGCACCGAGGTGCCGCGTTCGGGGTGGGCCTCTGCCAGGTCGGCGTGCACCTCGCGCACCATGCGCGGCTCGCCCGGGGGCATCAGCGAGCGGATGAGCTGGTGCAGGGGAGTGGCCGCGGGCGCCGCCTTGGTGCCGGACGTCCTGGACCGGGCGGGCCTGGCCTTCGCGCGG
The DNA here is from genome assembly GCF_022347745.1 of Streptomyces sp. OfavH-34-F. Classification (GTDB taxonomy): domain Bacteria; phylum Actinomycetota; class Actinomycetes; order Streptomycetales; family Streptomycetaceae; genus Streptomyces. Next base: position 1,410 of record NZ_JAKRGC010000113.1, on the reverse strand, counting down.
CGGGCGGGCCGGGGCTTCGGTACGGGTGTGGCCGCCGGGGTGGTGCCGTCGCCGGCCCGGGTGGCGTCGCCCGCCGGGGTGGCGTCGGCCGTCCGGGAGCCGGTGTCAGCCCGGGAGCCGGTGTCCGCCCGGGTGTCTCCTGCCGTCCGCCTGCCCGCGCCGGCCGCCTTCCCGGCCGTCCGCGCGGCACGGCGCTGGCCGGGCGGTGCCGCGGCCCCGGGAAGGGCCGCCTGCATGCCGTCCAGCCAGGTCTCGTCGGTCCTCAGCTGCTCCAGGCGGGCGCGCAACCGCTCGATCTGCGCGGTGAGCTCCTTCTGTTCGGCCCGGTTGTCCGCGAGATCGGTGGCGAACCGCTCGGCATACACCCTTTGTACGCTCTCGGACGCGCTTTCTGCGTTCTTCACGGTGATTCATGCTCCTTCGGCTGGGTTTGCTGCCGCAAGCCTCCATTCACCACCCGGCGCCACGAGGCGGGCGGAGTTTGCCGGAAGGTCCAGCCGAAGGGATGAATACGCCGCCGCGCGCCGGAAAGTCCACATGCTGATCACATGAACGCAACCCGTCCAGAACGGCACCGGAAACCGTCCGGCGTGAGGACGGCCGCATCACCCCTGGTGGGAGGCGGGGCGACCGCGACCGCCCGTCGGGGCGTGCGGATGGGAGGGTGCAACTCCGTTTGTGTGTACAGATGTTGCATTGACGCGCGCGTGTGCTGTTCATAACATCAAAACATCTGAAGCCGCGAATGACTGGATCTCGTCGTTGGCGGGTCCACCTGGCCGCCCCGGCACCCCCATGCCGCCGCGTTGCTCCGCACCCCCACATGCTCCGTACGTCCCCACGTCCCCATTGACCTGAAGCAACCGCACACCACGCCGCTCGGCGTGCGCGCCGAGGGAGCCGGATGAGTACCCAGGCCGTCCAGTCGTATCTGACGCATGGCCAGAAACGTCTGTGGTTTCTGCACCAGATGGACCCGGACGATCCGTCGTACAACATTCCGCTCGTCCTGCGCCTGAACGGCGAACTGTCCCCGCCCGCGCTGAGGGCCGCCTTCGACGCGGTGGCGGCCCGGCATGAGGCGCTGCGCAGCAGGTTCCCCGCCGAGGACGGCAACCCGGTCGTCCAGGTCGCCGAACCCGGCCCGGTCGACGTCGAGTTCGACGACCTGCGCGGCACCGCCGGCCGGCCGGACCCCCTGATCGCCGAGCGCACCAACCGCCCCTTCGACCTCGCCCGGGGCCCGCTCCTGCGCGTCACCCTGCTCCGGACCGGGGACACCGAGCACGTCCTGTGCGTCGTCCTCCACCACATCGTGGCCGACGGCTGGTCGCTCAACGTCCTGCGCGACGAACTGGCCGCCCACTACACCGCCCACCTGCGGGGCGAGGACGCCGGCCTGCCCGCACC
>NZ_JAKRGC010000112.1 GCF_022347745.1 Streptomyces sp. OfavH-34-F | reverse complement strand
CAGGACGTCGCCGACGGTGCGCCCCGGGCCGGTGGCGGCCTTGAGCCGGGCGCCGTCCCAGCGGCGGTAGGCCGGGGACGGGCCGATGCGTACGGCGAAGGCCCCGGCGGCCCGCAGGTGCGCGAGCAGCGGGCGCAGCCAGCGGTCCATCGCCGGGTCGGCCCAGTCGGTGACGGGGCCCTCGGGGAGGTAGGCGAAGTACTTCCGGGTGCCGGGGAACTGCCGGTAGAGGACGAGGGCGCTGCCGCGCGGGGTGCCGGTCCCGTCGTGCCAGCCGAGGCTCTCGGACGTCCAGCCCTCCTTCACCCCGGCCCAGGAGGGGTGCTGGAGGAAGCCGGCGTCGGGGTGCGTGGCGAGATGGGCGCGGTGCTCGTCGGCGGTGAGGACGTGCACGCGCAGGTCCCGTTCGCGGCTGCGGTCTTGGGTGGCGAGCAGCGCTGACATGTCGGTGGCCCTCCCTCGTGGGTCGCCCCGCGGTCTGCTCGGCGGGGCCGCACAGGATGCTCACAGCGGTCTGTGACGGCTCCGCGCGCCGAATGTGACCGGACGATGACCGTTGCGCTCCAGTCGCCGTCACGGAGCGCATTTTCCGGTTTTCGGCCGATGTGCGGCCCTTAGGCTCCGAGTCGGTTCCCCGTCGAGGCCCCGGTCGCACCCTGGAGGTTTTCCGTTGATTCCCGCATTCCTGATTCCGGCGCGCCCGCCGCGCCCCGCCCGCCTCGCGCTGGTCGCCGGGGCCGCGGTGCTCGGCGTCACGCTGACGGCCTGCTCGGGGGGCGCCGCCGCCTCGGACCGGAAGGCCGGCGGCGACGGCCCGGCCGCTCCGTCGAAGGCGGCGCCGGCCCGTATCTCGGTGAACCTCCAGGGCACTTCGGCGGCGGCGGGCGGGCCGGTGACGGTGACGCTGGCGGCCGGGAAGCTGCGTGAGGTCACGGTGTCGGCCGACGGGGGCGAGGCGCTCACCGGCCGGATATCCGGCGACGGCCGGACGTGGACGTCGGACCGGGTGGCGGCGCCCGGCACCACGTACCGGGTGCGGGCGCGGGACACGTCGGGCGGCGGTGACTCGGCGTCGTTCACGACGCGGGCGGCGGAGAAGGTGAACAAGCTGACGCTGGCCCCGGGCAAGAACACCACGGTCGGGATCGCGCAGCCGCTGTCGATCGTGTTCGACAACCCGGTCAAGGACAAGGCGGCCGTGGAGAAGGCGCTCAAGGTGTCCACCTCGAATGACACCGAGGGCTCCTGGGGCTGGGTGCGCGACTACTCGGGCCGCGACCGCGTCGACTGGCGGCCCGAGAAGTACTGGAAGCCGGGGACGCGGATCACTCTGGACGCCGAGCTGAACGGCGTCGACTCGGGCCCGGCGGGCGGCTTCTTCGTACGGGACTACGCGACGGGGTTCACGGTGGGCGCGAGCCAGGTGGTCGAGGTGGACCTGGACCGGCACCGGCTGGCGCTGCGGCGGGACGGCCGTACGGTGATGGACGTGCCGGTGTCGGGCGGCACGCCGGGCGGCGACAAGCGGTCGTGGCGGGGCACGGCGGTGCTGATGTCGAAGGAGGGCACGATCAACATGCGCTCCGAGACGGTGGGCCTGGGCGACGCCTACGACAAGATGGTCGACTACTCGATGCGGCTGACCTGGTCGGGCATGTACGCGCACGCCGCTCCGTGGAACGCGGCCTACTTCGGGCGGGCCAACCACAGTTCGGGGTGCGTGGGGATGAGCGACGCGGACGCCGCGGCCCTCTACCGGCAGGTCCGCGTCGGCGACCCGTTCGAGATCACCGGCGCGGACACCAAGGGCACGGTCGCGGAGGGCAACGGCTACGGGGCGTGGAACGTCTCCTGGGCCGACTGGCGGAAGCGGAGCGCGCTCGGCTGACCGGTCCGCCGGCGCGCAGCTGACCTTCTTCCCGCCGTGGCGAGAAGTGATCACCGGCTGCTGCCGGTCGGACCCCGCTCCCGTCCTTCTACCGCCCTCCCGGCATCAGCGTGCCGGGCTGTGCCGGTCCGACGCCCACCGCCTCCGTCTTCGGACTGCGTCGTTGCCGCCTCGCCACCCAGGTGGCGAACCAGGAGAGCAGCATGCACATCCCGATGTAGATCGGTGAGATCACCATCACCACGGGGATGAAAGGCAGATCGTAGTCCAGGTTGGAGGCGATGAGCTTGCCCGCGTGGAGGAATTCCTCGTAGGTGATCAGGAAGCCCAGCGAGGTGTCCTTCAGGGCGACCACCAGCTGGCTGATGATGGTGGGCAGCATGGCGCGCACCGCCTGCGGGGCCAGGACGAACGTGGTGACCTGCGTCTTGCGCATGCCGAGCGCGTACGCGGCCTCGCGCTGGCCGCGCTCCACGGAGTTGATGCCGGTGCGGAACACCTCGGCGAGCACCGAGCCGTTGTAGAGGGTCAGCCCGGCGACGAGCGCGGGCAGCGGCTGCACCTTCAGCGCCACGAAGATGAAGAAGATCATCACCAGTACGGGCATGGCGCGGAAGAACTCGACGAGGATCGTGGCGGCCCAGCGCACCGGGCGGTGGTCGGAGAGCCGCCCCACCGCGAGGACGGCGCCCAGCGCCAGCGAGAGGACCGCCGCGTACGCGAACGCCTTGAGGGTGTTGCCGAGGCCGCGCAGCAGGAGTTCCTGGATGCCCTTGTACTGGAAGGGCGCCCATTTGGCGGCGGTGAACTGGTCGGTGTCGAACAGGAGATAGACGATCCAGCCGAGCAGGGCGAGGATGAGGAGGGTCGAGACGATCCCGTAGAGCCGGTGGCGTCTGCGGGTGTGCGGGCCCGGGAGGTCGTAGAGGGCGTTCGCGGCGGGCGCGGTGTGGGTGGTCATCGGGCGACTCCCCAGCGCTTCTCCATCACGTGGAACAGCGCGCTGATGGTGAGGGTGATGATGAGGTAGCCCACGGCGATCCAGACGAAGGTCCAGATGATGCTGTAGCCCAGTTCGTTGAGCGTCTTGTAGGTGCCGAGGAGTTCGGTGACGCTGAACGCTCCGGCGATCGCCGAGTTCTTGGCGAGCGCGATGAGTGTCGAGCCGATGGGCGGGATCACCGAGCGGAACGCCTGCGGCAGCACGATGGTGCCGAGGGTCTGGGCGAAGGTCATGCCGAGGCTGCGGGCGGCCTCGCCCTGCCCGGTGGGCACGGTGTTGATGCCGGAGCGCAGCACCTCGCAGATGAACGCGGAGGTGTAGCAGCCCAGCGCGAGGACCGCGAACACGTTGAACGGCAGCACCAGGCCGAAGCGGGGCAGGCCGAGGAGCACGGCGAAGAACAGCAGGGTGAGCGGGGTGTTGCGCAGGATCGTCACCCACACCGTGCCGAAGACGCGGAGCGAGCCGACCGGCGCCACCCGGAACGAGGCCATGACGAAGCCGAGGACCATCGCCAGGAGCGAGGCGTAGACGGTCAGTTCGACGGTGCCGAGGAAGCCCTTGCCGTAGAGCGAGAAATTGTCGGTGAGTACGTCCATGGGGCGGGCCGTCCTCTCAGTTCGCCGGGTAGCGGTCGATGGGCGGCGGCTCGGGCGCGGGGGCGCCGGACAGGCCGAGCGTCGCCTCGAACGCCTTCTTCCAGTTGCCGTTCTTCTGGTTGGCCTCCAGGGCGTCGTCGAGGGCGAAGCGCAGGGCGTTGTCGCCGCGCGGGACGCCGATGCCGTACGGCTCCTCGGAGAACGGCTTGCCGACGACCTTCATCTCGTCGGGCGCCTTGGCGGCGAAGCCGAGCAGGATCGCGTCGTCGGTGGTGACGACGTCCACCTGGAACGTGAGCAGGTTGTCGACGCAGATCGAGTAGGTGTCGTACGCGACGAGCTTCGCCTTCGGGTAGTCGGCGGCGATCCGCTGGTACGGGGTGGAGCCCGCGGCCGAGCAGACGGTCTTGCCGGCCAGATCCTGGGGGCCGTGGATGTCGTTCTCGTCGGTGCGCACGAGGAGCCCCTGGCCGGCCATGTAGTACGGGCCGGCGAAGCCGACGAGCTTCTTGCGCATGTCGTTGATGGTGTAGGTGCCGACGTAGTAGTCGATCTGCCCGTTCTGCAGGGCGGTCTCGCGGTTGGCGGAGGCGATCGTGCGGAAGCGGATCGTGTCGGGTTCGAAGCCGAGGGAGGCCGCCATCATGCGGGCGATCTCGATGTCGAAACCGGAGTAGACGCCGGTCGCGGGGTCCTTCTCGCCCAGGTAGGGCTGGTCCTCCTTGGCGCCCACCCGCAGGTAGCCGCGCTTCTTCGCGCTCCGCCAGGTGCTGGATTCCGGCAGCCGGAATCCCGTGTCGACCCGGTAGACGGGCAGTTGGTCGGCCTTGGGGCCCTTGACCGGCGGGCTGCCCTCCTTGCCGCACCCGGCGGCGAGGAGGGCGAGCAGCAGACCGGCGCAGGCGGCCAGTGCTTTCGTCGTACGCAACTCTCGGCCTCCCGTCAGTGCTTGAGGATCTTGGACAGGAAGTCCTTGGCCCGGTCGCTCTCCGGGGCGGTGAAGAAGTCCTCCGGGGTGCGGTCCTCGACGACGCAGCCGTCGGCCATGAACACCACGCGGTTGGCGGCGGAGCGGGCGAAGCCCATCTCATGGGTGACGACGACCATGGTCATGCCCTCGCGGGCGAGCTGCCGCATCACTTCGAGGACTTCGTTGATCATTTCCGGGTCGAGTGCCGAGGTCGGCTCGTCGAACAGGAGGGCCTTGGGGTCCATGGCGAGGGCGCGGGCGATGGCGACGCGCTGCTGCTGGCCCCCGGAGAGCTGGGCGGGGAACTTGTCGGCGTGGGCGCCGAGCCCGACCCGGTCCAGCAGTTCGCGGGAGCGCCGGTCGGCCTCGTCCTTCTTCCGCTTGCGGACCTTGACCTGGGCCAGCGAGACGTTGGCGAGCACGCTCTTGTGGGCGAACAGGTTGAACGACTGGAACACCATGCCGACTTCGGCCCGCAGCTGGGCCAGTCCCCGCCCCTCGGCGGGGAGGGGCTGCCCGTCGATGGTGATGTGGCCCGACTCGATCGTCTCCAGCCGGTTGATCGTCCGGCAGAGCGTCGACTTGCCGGAGCCGGACGGGCCGATGACCACCACCACCTCCCCGCGGCCGACGGTGAGATTGATGTCCTGCAGGACGTGCAACTTCCCGTAGTACTTGTTGACGTCTCGCAGCTCGATCAACGGATCGACGGCCATGCGCTGCCCTACCCACTTGTCGCTCGGTCGAGGTCAGCGCAAACTAATCAGCCCGGCAAGGGACTTCCGGGCCGACACGCACCCATGGCGCATAAGGCGTTTTATCTCTTCGCATGGTCGGCCGGTGGCCCGTCAGGTGTACGGGTCAGCCCTCGGCGGACTCCGCGTACACCTGGGACAGCTCGGGGCTGCCGGAGATCGCCCAGTCCAGCCCGGCCGCCACGACGTCGATCTCGCGGCCGGAGGCGAGCCGGACCACGGGCTGCCCGCTCGGCCAGATGTGCCAGTGCGCCCCGGCGACGTTGCGCACCAGCACCGTGCCGAGGTAGAGACCGGCGTCGTTGCCCAGCCAGGGCAGCTCTTCCGGGTCGTCGCGCCAGTGCGGCGACAGCTGGTCCAGCGCCTCCAACGAGGCGGGGGTGTCGTCCAGTTCGATACCGCGCTCCCCCACCCGGACGCGGAGCAGCTCGCACTCGGCGAGCATCTCGGCCACGCCCTCCGGATCGGCGTCGGCGACGCCCGCGAGCCCCGTCCGCCGCGCCGCGCCGTGACGCTTGCGCCAGTTGTCCAGGAAAGGGATGTTCATGCCACCCAGAATCGCATCCGGTGTGCCCGCGCACCACAGGGCGCGCGGGCCGCGGACGGCTCAGAGATCGAGGTCGACCACCACGGGGGCGTGGTCGGAGGCGCCCTTGCCCTTGCGCTCCTCCCGGTCCACGTAGCTGTCGCCGACGGCGGCGGTGAAGGCGGCGTTTCCGTAGACGAGGTCGATGCGCATGCCCTTGTTCTTCGGGAAGCGCAGCTCGCGGTAGTCCCAGAAGGTGTACGGGCGGTCGTACTTCAGGGGGCGGGGCATCACGTCGGACAGGCCCTCGGCGCGCAGCGCGGCCAGCGCCTCGCGCTCGGCGGGCGTGACGTGCGTGGCGCCCTCGAACAGGGCGGCGTCCCAGACGTCCTCGTCGGTCGGGGCGACGTTGAAGTCGCCGAGCACGGCGAACGGGGCCGGACCCGCGGCGTCCGCGGCGACCGCCTTGCGCAGCGCCTCCAGCCAGCGCAGCTTGTACGCGTAGTGCTCGTGGGCGACCTCGCGGCCGTTGGGCACGTACACCGACCAGAGCCGCACCGGGCCGCAGGTCGCGCTGATCGCGCGGGGCTCCTGCGCCGTCTCGTACGCCGGTCCGTCCGGCAGGCCGAGGACGATGTCGGACAGGCCGACGCGGGAGAGCAGCGCGACGCCGTTCCACCGGCCGTTGGCGTTGACGGCGGACTCGTAGCCGGCCTCGCGGAGCGCGTCCGCCGGGAACTGCTCGGCGGTGCACTTGGTCTCCTGGAGGCACAGCACGTCCGTGCCGCTGCTCTCCAGCCAGGCCAGCAGCCTCGGCAGACGGGCGGTGATCGAGTTGACGTTCCAGGTGGCGATGCGCATGTACGTAAACCTAACGCCTGCCACTGACAGCCGCCGGGGCGGCGGACCTCACAGGGCGGTCGAGTCGCCCGGCGCCATCCGGCCGTGGTCGGCGCCGCCCAGCTCGCCGATCTGCCGGTCGTAGATCGGCCGGGCCAGGTCGGTGAGCAGCGCGTCGTGGATGTCGATCGCGCGGCGCGGCTTCACCTCGCGGACGTAGTCGATGACCTCGGAGATCTTGTTCCACGGCGCCATCACGGGCAGCATCAGCGTGTCCACGGCCCGGCCGGGCACGATGAGGGCGTCGCCGGGGTGGAAGACCTGGCCGTCGACGAGGAAGCCGATGTTGGTGACGCGCGGGATGTCCGGGTGGATCACGGCGTGGAGTTCGCCGTGCACCTCGATGTCGAACCCGGCGGCCGTGATCGTGTCGCCGTGGCCCACGGTGTGGACGCGGCCGGGGAAGGCGGCGCTCAGCCGTTCCGCGACGCTGCGCAGGGTCCAGATCTCGGCGGCCGGGTCGGCCTCCAGGCCGGCCCGGAGCCGTCCCTCGTCGAAGTGGTCGGGGTGCTCGTGCGTCACGAGGATCGCCCGGGCACCGATGGCGGCGTCCCGCTCCGAGAAGCCGCCGGGGTCGATGACGAGCGCGCGCCCGTCCTTCTCCAGGCGGATGCAGGAGTGCGACTGCTTGGTCAGCGTGAGCGCGGACGGCTCCGGGCGCTCGGTGTTCTCGGCGTGCTGGGTGCTCATACGTCCATCCTGCTACGCGGGCGGCGTCGTTTCCGCCCGAATCACGGACTGCGCGATCGTGAAGGCGGCGCTCGCGGCCGGAATCCCGCAGTAGACGGCCGTCTGCATCAGCACCTCCCGGATCTCGGCCGGGGTGAGTCCGCTGCGCAGGGCGGCCCTGGTGTGCGCGGCCAGGCTCTCCAGCCGGCCGGAGGCGACCAGTGCGGTGAGCGTGACGGTGCTGCGGGTGCGCCGGTCGAGCCCGTCACGGCTCCACACCTCGCCCCAGGCGTACCGGGTGACCAGTTCCTGGAAGTCGGCGGTGAAGTCGTCGGCCCCGGCCAGCGCCTCGTCAACCCGGTCGTCGCCGAGGACCTCGCGGCGCAGCCGCATCCCGGGCTCGTACGGGTCGGGCCGTCCGCCGGGCGGGGCGTCGGGGGCCGGGGCGGCGGCGATCTCGGCGACGGGCTGCACGGGGGAGGTGAGCCGGGGCACGGAGTCGGGCAGCGGGACGCCCGTCTGGGTGTCCTGCCAGGCGGTGGAGAAGTGGGTGAGCAGGAGGTCGGTGACCGCGCCGGGCTGCTCGACCGGGGCGAGGTGGGAGGCGCCGGGCACCAGGGCGAGCCGGGCGTCCGGGATGCCCGCGACCAGGGTGCGCGCGTCGCCGGGGCCGGTGACCTGGTCCTCGGCCCCGACCAGGACGAGGGTGGGGACCGGGATGCGGTTCAGTTCCGTACGGATGTCGAAGGCGGCCAGGGCCTCGCAGGCGGCGATGTAGCACCCCGGGTCGGTGGTCCGCACCATCTGCACGGCCCACTCGACGATGGCGGGCTGCGCGGCGGCGAACGCGGGCGTGAACCAGCGCTCGGGCGCGGTGCGGGCCATGGGTTCCAGGCCGTGGGTACGGACGATCACCCCGCGCTGCCAGAATTCGTCGGCGCTGCCGAACCGGGCCGAGGACGCCACCAGGGCGAGCGCGGCGACCCTCTGCGGGTGCCGCAGCGCGAGGTCCGCCCCGATCGCGCCGCCGATCGAGCACCCCACGTACCCGAACCGCTGGACACCGACCTCGTCCAGCGTGGCCAGCAGCCGGTCCCCCAGCTCCGCGACGGCCGCGGCGGGCCGGGCGGGCGCACCGCCGTGGCCGGGGAGGTCGTAGCGGAAGACTCTCCAGTGCCGGGTCAGCTCGGGTATCTGCCGGTCCCACATGTGCCACGTGGTGCCGAGCGAGGGGCCGAGGATGAGGACGGGGGCCTCGTCCGGCCCGTCGAAGCGGTATTGCAGGGTGTTCGAGGGTGTCTCACTCACGCCCAAAACCCTCTCATGTCGCCCGGGGCCTCACCCAGCCCAGGGCGTCCTGCGTGCCGCCCGCCGCGCACGCGCCGCCGTGACCAGGGCGGTGAAGAGGCGGTGCTGGGCGGGGTCGGTGGGGGCGGTGTCCTCGGGGTGCCACTGGACGGCGAGGAACCAGCCGGGGGTGTCCGGGGCCTCGACGGCTTCGACGGTGCCGTCGGTGGCGCGGGCGGTGATGGTCAGGCCGGTGCCCAGGCGGTCGATGTGCTGGTGGTGGTAGCAGGACGCCTCGGTCCGGTCGGTGCCGGTGACGCGGTGCAGGGCGGAGCCGGGGGTGAGGCGGACTCGGTGCCGGAGGTGGCGGTGGTCGCGGCCGGGACCGCCCATGTCCTGGTGCAGGGTGCCGCCCAGGGCGGTGTTGACCACCTGGAGGCCGCGGCAGACGGCCAGCAGCGGCAGCTCCAGGGCGCGGGCCTGCCGGGCGGCCTCCAGATCGAAGGCGTCCTGTTCGTCGTCCACGTCGTAGACGCTGTCGTGGGTGTGCCGGGCCCCGTAGCGGTGCGGGGCGAGGTCGCCGCCGCCGGGCAGGAGCAGGCCGTCGAAGCGGGCGAGCCGGGCGGCGGTGTCCGCGGGGTCGGCCCGGCCGCCGGGGGCGTGCGGGTGGATGGTGGCGGGTTCGCCGCCGGCCCGCCAGACGGCCTCGACCAGGGCCCGGGCGTTGACCTCGGCGGCGTGGCGCAGTGCCGAGGCGCCGGCGGAGAAGCGGGCCGGGACCGCGATGAGGGGGCGGGCGGCGCCGGTCACAGCCGTATCCAGGTGGTCTTGAGTTCGGTGTACTTCTCCAGAGCGTGGGCGGACTTGTCGCGGCCGTTGCCGGACTGCTTCATGCCGCCGAAGGGGACGGTGAGGTCGCCCTCCTCGTAGCAGTTGACCCAGACGGTGCCGGCGCGCAGGGCGCGGGAGACCCGGTGCGCGGTGGCCAGGTCCGAGGTCCACAGCCCGGCGGCCAGGCCGTAGTCGGTGGCGTTGGCGAGGGCCACCGCCTCGTCGACGTCGTCGAAGGGGAGCACGGAGAGGACGGGGCCGAAGACCTCTTCGCGGGCGAGCGCCGAGCCGGGGGCGACCCGGTCGAAGACGGTGGGCCGCAGGTACGTCCCGCCGGTCTCCGGCAGGGTCCGTTCGCCGCCCGTGCGCAGCCGGGCCCCGGCGTCCACGGCGGTGTGGATGTGTCCGAGCACCCGGTCCAGGTGGTCCTGTCCGGCGAGGGCGCCCATCTCGGTCGCCGGGTCGAGGGGGTCGCCGACGCGGAGGGTGCGGGCCCGCTCGACGACCGCCTCGGTGACTTGTTCGGCGACGGAGGAGTGCACCAGCAGCCGGGAGGGCGCGGTGCACATCTCGCCCTGGTTGAAGAAGATGCCCCAGGCCGCGGTGGCGGCGGCCTCGGCCAGGTCGGGGGCGTCGGGCAGGATGATGTTGGGGGACTTGCCGCCCAGTTCGAGCCAGACGCGCTTGAGGTTGGAGTCGGCGGCGTAGCGCAGGTAGTGGCGGCCCACGGCCGTGGAGCCGGTGAAGGCGAGGACGTCGACGCCGGGGTGGAGGCCGAGTGCGCGTCCGGTGACCGGCCCGTCGCCGGCCACGACGTTGAGGGCCCCCGGCGGCAGTCCGGCCTCCGCCGCGATCCCGGCGAGCAGCAGCGCGGACAGCGGGGACTTCTCGGAGGGTTTGAGGACGACCGTGCAGCCTGCGGCGAGCGCGGGCGCGATCTTCCAGCCGGCCAGGGTCAGCGGGAAGTTCCAGGGCACGACCGCGCCCACGACGCCCGTGGGTTCGCGGGTGACCAGGGCGAGGGAGTCGGGCGCGGTGTGCGGGGACTCGTCGGTGAGCTTGTCGGCGAGCTGCCCGTACCAGCGGAAGGTGGTGATCAGGGCGCGGAGTTCGATCCCGTACGCGTCGCCGACGGGTTTGCCCATCTCCAGGCTGACGGTGAGGGCGAGGTCGGCGCGTCGTTCCTCGATCAGGTCGGCGAGGCGCAGGAGGACGCGGCCCCGTTCGGCGGGGGCGAGCCGGGGCCAGGGCCCGTCGTCGAAGGCCCGGCGGGCGGCGGCGACGGCGAGGTCCACCTCGGCGGCGCCGCCGTCCGCGACCTCGGCCAGCGCCGTGCCGTCGCGGGGCGAGACGACGGTGAACGTGCGGCCGCCGTCGTGGGCGCGGCCGTCGATGAAGTGCGCGCCGGGCGGGCGGAGCGCGGCGGCCCGGCGTATCCAGTCGTCGTGGGTGGCGTCCACCGTGCGTCCTCGTTTCGGTCAGTCGGGGTCGAAAGTCGTGTCGGGGGTGGTGCGCGTGCCGGTGTCGGCCAGGCGTTCGAGCAGGGTGCGCAGTTCCGTCAGGGCCTCCTCGGTCACCTCCCGCTCGCCGAAGACCAGTTGGTGCAGGACCAGGCCCTCCAGCGCCGCGAAGACCAGCCGGGACAGTCCCCGGTCCACGGGCCGGGCGAGGATGCGGGCCAGGTCGCGGCGCGCCGTCTCGAAGTACGCGTCGTACAGCGCGCGCAGCCGGGGCATGAGGTCGGGCCTGCGCCGGGCCTCCAGGAGCAGTTCGTACTGGAACGCCTGGAGGTCGGGGTCCTCGTCCACCATGCCGCCCAGGCCCTCGGCGAACTCCCCGGGCCGTTCGGCGCCGGTGTCCAGGGAACTGACGTCCAGCGAGGAGCGGAAGGCGTGGTCCACGGCTTCCTCGATGAGGGCGTCGCGGGAGCCGAAGTGGTGGACGACGAGTCCGTGGGTGACCCCGGCCTCCTCGGCGACGGCGCGGTAGGTCAGGCCCCGCAGCCCGCCCCGGGCGACCACGCGTACGGCGGCGTCCAGCAGGGCGCCGCGCCCCGATCCGTAGTGGGTGACGGGTTTGCGGGTGCCGGCGGGGAGGGCGTCGTCGCTCATGGCGTGGAGGCTACCGGCGGCGTGCTCGTCGTCAGCGCCGGGGCGGCCTGATGCCGCGGAATTCCCAGTCGCCGCCGAGGGCGGTGGACAGGACCTCCTCGGACTCGGTCGGCTGGGCGCCCACGTCGGCGCGGATCGCGGTGGGACCGGTGACGATGTGGTTGGTGAGCCGGCCGAGCCCCTCGACCTCGACCTCGACGACGTCGCCGGGCGCGACCGGCCGGGAGTTGGCCGGGGTGCCGGTGAGCAGGACGTCGCCGGGGTACAGGGTGATGGTGCGGGCGATGTCGGCGACGAGGTAGTGCATGTCCCAGGTCATCTCGTCGGTGGAGCCGTCCTGGACGACCTCGCCGTTGACGTACGTCCGCAGCCGCTTGCCGCGGAAGTCCCAGTCGGTGACCAGGCCGGGGCCGAGGGGACACAGCGTGTCGGAGCCCTTGACCCGGAGCATGGACCCGGCGTCGGTGTCCCGGAAGTCGTGCAGGCCGTAGTCGTTGGCCACGGTGTACCCGGCGATGTGGCGGCCCGCGTCGGCCGGGGAGATGTTGCGGGCGGTGCGGCCGATGACGAGGGCGACCTCGCCCTCGTAGTTGAGCCAGCCGCAGCCCTCGGGGCGGACCACGGCGCCCCGGTGGGCGTTGAGGGCCGAGGTCGGCTTGTGGAAGTACGTGGGGGTGTCGGGCAGGTCGATCCGGAACTCGTCGACCCGGCTGCGGTGGTTGAGGTGCACCGCGATCACCTTGGAGGGGACGACGGGCGGCAGGTGGTGGGCGTCCTCGACGCGCACCCGGCGGCCGTCCCCGGCGACGAGTGCGTCGCCGTCGCGGACCGTCTCGACTACGGCACCGTCGAGCAGGATGCGGCGGTACTCGGGCATGGTGGAGCCTTTCTGGCGGTTCAGGCGGAGGCGGGGGTCGGCTGCTGGGGGGCGGCGCCGGTCCAGCCGTGGTCGGGGCGGTCGAACCAGAGCAGGGCCTGGCCGGTGCCGACGGAGTTCTCGTACTCCCCGTACTGGCGGCCCGGTGCGGTGCAGGCCCGTTCGCCGAGGGCGCCGGCCATCATCAGGTAGTGGAAGAACTTCGCCTCCGGCCGGAAGGCCCAGAACTCGTCCATGGTGTCGAGGACCCGGTCGTGGCGGCCCTCCCTGAACCAGGCGATGCGTTCCTCGTCGGCGGCCCGCGCCCCGGGCGAGAAGATGTGGGCAGGGTCGCTGGCCTCGTGGTCGCGGAGCTGGCGCAGCGGCCAGAAGGTGTGCGACAGCGCTCCGGAGGCGATGAGCAGGACGCGGCGGCCCGGAGTGGCGGCGATGCCGTCGGCCAGGGCGCGGCCCAGGCGCAGGTGGTCCTCCATGTCGCCGGTCTGGCAGACGCCGATGGAGACCCACCGCTTGTCCGGCAGGCCCTCGCCGAGGTACTTCCACAGGTTGGTCGTGGCGTAGTACACGGGCAGGTACGCGTCGTCGATCGGGGTGATCCAGGTGCCGTGCCGGTCGGCGAACGAAGCGATGTTGCGGGCGAGTTCGGGGTCGCCCCGGTAGTCGTAGGGCATTCGGCACATCCCGCGCGGCAGTTCCTCCGAGGTGTAGAGGCCGGAGCGGCGGTCCTGGGCGGTGACGACGAACTCGACGGTGGTGGCCCAGTGGGAGTCCAGGACGACGACGGTGTCGTAGTCGTCGCGTTCGAACACCTCGCGGCGCAGTCGGCGCAGGCCGGTGACGAGGCTGATCTCCTTGCCCTCGTTCAGCTCGCGGCGGGTGGTCTCGGGGAGGACGATGGTCGGTACGTGGGCGAGCAGTCCCGCGCCCGTGATCTCACCCATGGGGCTGCCATCCCTTCGGGGCGGTGACGGTGTTCTTGACGTCGCAGTAGAAGTCGAAGCTCCAGGTGCCGCCCTCGCGGCCGACGCCGGACTGGCGGGCGCCGCCGAACGGGGCCTTCAGGTCGCGTACGAAGAAGCAGTTCACCCAGACGGTGCCGGCGACCAGCCGGGGGGTGATCCGGTCGGCGCGCTCCGGGTCGCCGGTGGCGAGGGTGGCGGCCAGTCCGAAGCGGGTGTCGTTGGCCAGGTGTACGGCCTCCTCCTCGTCGGTGAAGGTCTGGAGGGTCAGGACCGGTCCGAAGACCTCCTCCTGGACGATCTCGGAGTCCTGCCGCACGTCCGTGAGGAGGGTGGGGAGGTAGTACTGCCCCGCACCGCGCCGGCCGCCGAGGAGGGGGCGGGCTCCGGCGTCGATCGCCCGCCGTACGAATCCGTCGATCTTGTCGAGCTGGCGGGGGTGGATGGTGGGGCCGATGTCGGTGGCCTCGTCGCGCGGGTCGCCCTGGCGGAGCCGGGAGGCGCGGACGACCAGGCGGGCGGTGAACTCCTCGGCGACGGACTCCTCGACCAGGAGGCGGGTGGCGGCGAGGCACACCTGGCCGGCGTTGTCGTACTGCTCGACGGCGAGGTCGGCGGCCAGGTCGAGGTCGGCGTCGGCGAACACCAGCAGCGGGGACTTGCCGCCCAGTTCGAGGCTGAGCGGGGTGAGCCGGGGGGCCGCGGAGGCGGCGATGTGCTGTGCGGTGGGCACCGAGCCGGTGAAGCTGATACGGCGCACGTCGGGGTGGGCGGTGAGGGTGTCGCCGACTTCGGCGCCGTAGCCCTGGACCACGTTGAGGACGCCGGCGGGCAGGCCCGCGCCGGCGGCGATGTCGGCGAGCAGCGAGGCGGTCAGCGGGGACCACTCGGCGGGTTTGAGGACGACGGTGTTGCCGGCCGCGAGGGCGGGGGCGACCTTCCAGGTGGCGAGCATCAGCGGGGCGTTCCACGGGGTGATCAGGACGCAGGGTCCGGCCGGGTTCCAGCTGACGTGGTTGGTGTGGTCGCGGGTGGTGAAGTCCTCGTGGTCCAGGGAGAGCAGCCAGTCGGCGAAGAAGCGGAAGTTGTGGGCCACGCGGGGCATGACGCCGCGCAGGTGGGAGCGGAGCAGGGCGCCGTTGTCCGCGGTCTCCACGGCGGCCAGTTCCGTCAGGCGCCGTTCGACGCCGTCGGCGACGGCGTGCAGGAGGCGGGCGCGTTCGGTCCTCGGGGTCGCGGCCCAGGCGGGAAAGGCGGCCTTGGCCGCGGCGACGGCGGCGTCGGCGTCGGCGGGGGTGCCGCGGGCGATCTCGCCCAGGGCTGTGCCGTCGATGGGCGAGTGGTCGGTGAAGGTCCGGGCGGAGGCGACGCGCCGTCCGCCGATGTAGTGGCGGGTGTCCACGGCGACCCCGGCGACGGTGACGCGGTGCGGGGGCGGGGGCGCGGGGTGGTCGGCCGGGTCGTCGTGGAGGGTGCTGCGGTCGTGGACCACGCTGTCTGCGTGGACGGTGCTGCCGTCGTGGACCGCGGGGTCCTCGGGGCGGTGGTCTTGGGTCATGTCCGCTCTCCTGGCGTCTCGTTCGGGGGTCACACGGCGCCGGACGTGCCGGATTCGAGCAGCCGGCCGCCGTCCCACACCACGCCGACCTGCCGGTAGTAGGCGGCGATGGGCTCGCGGACCTCCAGCCGGGCGAGTTCCTCGGTGGGTGCCTCGAAGAGTTCGAGTTCGGCGTCGCCGGTCCAGGCGGGGCCGGCCTCGAAGGCGGCGGCGCCGGACTCGACCAGCTCGTCGAGGGCGAGGCCGCCGTCCTTCTCGATGGAGGGCAGCCAGCGGTGGTGGGCCATCGGGTGGGCGTTGACGAAGCCGTTGGTCCCGGACGGCTCGCGCAGGGTCACGACGGCCTGGGCCAGTCGGCGGTCGGCGGCGGCGAGGGTGGCGCCGAAGCGGGCGCCGGCCTCGATCCGCGGGGCCGGCCCGTAGGGGTGGGGTCGGGTCTGGTGGATCGAGCCGAGCTTCTTCGGGTAGCCCTGGTGCAGCCCGCGGGCGAGGGCGAAGTCCTTGTCGACCCAGATGTGGACGCAGCGGCTGTAGGTCCGGCCGCGGTACGCGCACCGCACGACCGCGAACGCCTCCTTGTACTGGGCGAGCACCGGGTCGAGCAGTTCGGCCCCCTCGGCGGCGCAGGACTGCCAGTCGGCCCAGATCAGGGCCACCGCGCCGGGGTCCTCGTCGGCGAGTTCCAGTGGCGCGGGCAGCAGTTCGCGTACGCGGGCGGGGTCGGTGCGGTACTCCACGGTGAGCAGGTCGCCGGAGTAGTGCCAGGG
Organism: Streptomyces sp. OfavH-34-F; assembly: GCF_022347745.1. Taxonomy (GTDB): domain Bacteria; phylum Actinomycetota; class Actinomycetes; order Streptomycetales; family Streptomycetaceae; genus Streptomyces. The sequence continues at coordinate 3,512 of NZ_JAKRGC010000112.1, read as the reverse complement.
CGGCGAGGGGATCAGCGACGACGTACCGGTCGCGGTTTTGGGGTGGAAGTATCCACGGACTCGGGTCACTTCGGCTTCCTTCTGCGGTGAGGGCGGCCGGGTCGGAGGGGCCGGCACCGGGGGGTGCCGGGGCGGGGTCCGGGCCGGCGGGCCGGGCGGGGGACGCGGTCCCTCGGCACGCCCGATGCCAAACAAGATAGGAAGTCGTATATGGTTTTGCAATACCTATCCGGATGGATAATTGACGAACCCGAGCCCTTGCGGGGGCGCGGCGGCCGTCCCTAGGGTGTGACTGCGCACTCTTGCGCGGCCTCCCGCTGTTCAGCGGTCCGAGGCGGCCTCCGGGCCCTGCCCCTTTCTTTCCTCCCCTCTCCCCCGGTGCCCCGCACTCCGTGCGCCGCGCCCGGGAGGCGCCCCCTTCCCCAGAGGAGTCACCGGTGAGCGCATCCGACACCGATTCCGTCCGCCGCCACATGGAGCGGCTCGCCGCCGAGGGAGTCGATGTGGTCCGGGTGACCTACCCCGACCTCATCGGCACCGAGCGGGCCAGGGACGTCCTGCTGGACCACCTCCCGGCCGCCTGCGCGCACGGGCTGGCGTTCTGCCGCGCCGTGTACCACACCAGCCCCCAGGGCGACACGGTCGCCGTCGCCGGGGGCCTGGACGCCGGGCTGCCCGACATCGGCGTCACCCCCGACCTGGACACGCTCACCGTGCTGCCGTGGGAGCCCGGGGTCGCCACGTGCCTCGGCGACGTCACCGACCCGGCCACCGGCCGGCCCGCGCCCGAGTCGCCGCGCGACCTGCTGCGCACCGTGCTCGGCCACTGGGCCGCGCAGGGCCTGCGGCCGGTGGTCGGGCCGGAACTGGAGTACTTCCTGTGCGAACCGGCGCCCGACCGGCCCGGCGGCTGGCGCCGCACCAGCGACGCGCGGGGCGTCGTCTACACCGCCGGGCTGCGCGCCGACCCGGACAACCACCTGCTGCGCACCCTGCGGCTGCTGCGCGACCTGGGCATCGGCGTGACGAGCGGCAACCACGAGTACGACGGGGGCCAGTTCGAGATCAACCTGACCCACGGCGAGGCCCTCACGGCCGCCGACCGGGCCTTCCGCTTCAAGGCGGCGATCAAGGAACTGGCCCGCGCCGAGGGCCGGTTGGCCACCTTCATGGCCAAACCCTTCAACGACTCGGGCGGGTCGGGCTTCCATCTGCACCTGTCGGCACTGGACCGGTGCGAGGACGGGGACGGCCGGGAGGCCAACACCTTCGACGATCCGGCCGCCCCGTACGGACTGTCCGCCACCGCGCGCCACGCGATCGCCGGGGTGCTCGCGCACGCCCCCGCGCTGGCGGCGCTGGCCAACCCGACGGTCAACTCCTACAAGCGCTTCGGGCCCGACACCATCGCGCCCTGGCTGGTCGACTGGGGACTGGACAACCGCAGCGCCATGGTCCGCGTCCCGCCCGAGCGCGGTTCCGGCTCCCGCTTCGAGCTGCGGCTGGGCGACGCGGGCGCCAACCCGTACCTGCTCGTCGCCGGGACGCTGGCGGCGGCGCTGCTGGGCATCCGGGCCGGCCAGGAGCCGCCGGCCCCGCTGGAGGGCTACGGCTACGACACCGCCAGGTCCGCCGTGCTGCCGATGTCCCTGCCCGCCGCGCTGGACGCGCTGGAGGCGGACACCGAGCTGACCGGCCTCCTCGGCAAGGACTTCACCGCCGCCTACCTCACGTACAAGCGGGACGAGGTCGCGCGCTTCCAGCGGCACGTCACGGACTGGGAGTTCACGGAGTACGGCTACCACCTCTGAGCCGCGGCCGGCCGGGACACACCGGAAGGCGCCCCACCGGACCGGCCGGTGGGGCGCCTCTCGGTGTGAGCGGGGTCAGCGCGGATCGTGGCGGAAGAAGGTCTTGCCGGCGATCCGCCACCGGCCGTCCGCACGGACCAGGGAGAAGTGGTTGGTGAAGTCGTGGCCCTGGTAGCCGGACTCCTCCAGCACGGCCACGGCCACCTCGCCGCTCACCTCGACGGAGCGGATCGCGCAGGTGTAGCCGGGCGTCCACGCGGCGGGGTCGGTGTCGGCCGCGACCACCTCGCAGAACGCCTCGATCGGGGCCGACACCAGATCGGCGCCCAGATGGCCCCACATGTACGCGTCCGGCCGGAAGACCTCCCGGACGGCCGCCGGGTCGGCGGCGCTCACCGCGGCCACGTACGCCCGTACGGCGGCCTCCACCGCGTCGTGCGCCTCGGTACGGATACTCATCGCGGTCTCCTCGCGCGGGTCAGCCATGGTGGATCCACACGCCCTTGGTCTCGGTGAACACGTCCAGGGCGTGGGAGCCCATCTCGCGGCCCCAGCCGCTGGCCCCGAACCCGCCCCAGGGCGCGGCCGGGTCGGGGATCGCCGGCATGTTCACGAACACCGCGCCCGCCCGGACCCCGGCCGCAAGCCGGTGCGCGGTCTTCAGGTCGCGCGTCCAGACGGCGGCGGCCAGGCCGTAGCGCGTGTCGTTGGCCCGGGCGGCCAGGTCGTCCTCGTCCTCGTAGGTGAGCACGGGCAGCACGGGGCCGAAGACCTCCTGCCGGGCGATGCCCATCTCGTCGCGCACCCCGGCGAACACGGTGGGCCGGTAGAAGTGCCCGGCCGCCGGCGTCCCGTCGGCCCGGGCTCCCCCGGTGACGACTTCGGCTCCTTCGGCGACGCCCTCGCGGACCAGCCCGTCCACCCGGCGCAGGTGCTCGTCGCTGACCAGGGGGCCGAGCTGGGTGTCCGGCGACAGGCCGGGGCCGAGGCGCAGGGCGGCGACGGCAGCCGCCAGTTTCCCGGTGAACTCGTCGGCCCGGCGGGCGTCGACGTAGAAGCGGGAGTACGCGGCGCAGACCTGGCCGCTGTTGAGGAGGGCGCCCTGCACGTTGCCCCGGACGGCGGCGTCGATGTCGGCGTCGCGGGCGACGATGCTGGGTGCCTTGCCGCCGAGTTCCAGGGTGACCCGCTTGAGGTCGTTCGCGGAGGCCCGGACGATCTCCTGGCCCACCTCGGTGGAGCCGGTGAACGAGACCTTGTCCACGCCGGGGTGCTCCACCAGCGCACGGCCGGTGGCGGGGCCGCCGGTGAGGAGGTTGACGACGCCCGGCGGGAATCCCGCCTCCTCGCACAGCCCCACCAGGTGCACGGTGGTGAGCGGGGTCTGTTCGGCCGGCTTGACGATCACCGTGTTGCCGCAGGCCAGGGCGGGTGCCAGCTTCCAGGCCGCGATCATCAGCGGGAAGTTCCAGGGGGTGATGAGCGCGCACACGCCGACCGGCTCGCGGCGGGTGAAGTGCAGGGTGTCGGGGAAGGAGACCGGGCTGACGGCGCCCTCGATCTTCGTCACCCACCCCGCGTAGTAGCGGAAGTGCTCCGCGGCCCCGGCGACGCTGACCGTCCGGGCCACGTCCAGGGGCTGGCCCTGGTCGCGGGTCTCCAGTTCGGCCAGCCGTGCCGCGTCCCGTTCGATCAGGTCGG